>JANPLJ010000554.1:0-2543 GCA_031426475.1 Pirellulaceae bacterium
GAATCCGCGAAATAAGCGCCGACTAAAAGATCATCGTAACTATCGGCGTTGATATCGCCAGCATAGCTTACCGATATACCACTTCGGTCACCCGTATCAACCCCGTATATCGCGACTCCATCCACCACACCGCTTCTCACATGAACTAGTTCGATCGACGTTGGTAACGATGCACCGCCGTAAACCAAATAGCTTTCACCGGCCGCGGATTTCGCATTACCGGCCGCGTCAGCAACAAATGCACCGATGATTAAATCATCGAAGCCATCGCCATTGACATCCCCTGCACCACTGACCGATTGACCGCTCTCGTCACTAATATCAATACCAAAGAAGGTGATGCCGGCGGATCCAAGCGTCGATAAATCGATGTTTTCCCCTAACGAAGCGTTGCCGAAAATCAAGTAGCTTTCACCTGCCAATGTCTTTGCATTTCCGTAACCATTGGCTCCAAAGGCACCGATCAACAAATCGTCGAATCCGTCGCCGTTGACATCGCCAGCCGTCGACACTGAGACTCCGCTAACGTCACCGCTATCCACTCCAAAGATCTTGAAACCAGCCGAACCGAGGCTGGCCAGGTCGATCGTCGTCGGCAACGATGATCCGCCAAAGACCAAGTAGCTTTCGCCGCTAGAACTTTTTAAGTCTCCTATCCCGTCAGCAAGTTCAGCGCCAACAACGAAATCATCGAAGCCGTCGCCATTGACGTCGCCCGCACCGCTCACCGAGACGCCGCTATGGTCACTCGCCTCTGTACCAAGTATCTTGATTCCAGCCGATCCTAACGAGGCAAGATCGATCGTCGCTGGCAAGGATGGACTGCCAAAAATGACGTAACTTTCGCCGGCCTGTGGCCGGCTATTTCCCACCGAATCGGCGAGTTTTGCTCCAATCAATAGGTCATCATACCCATCGCCGTTGATATCCCCTCCATCGCTTACCGAGAACCCGCTAAGATCGCCGGCATCGGCACCAAAGATCGTCACGCCAGCCGCCCCAAGGTTCGCAAGGCCGATAAGATCTGGCAGCGATGCCCCACCATAAATCAAGTAGCTTTCGCCGGCGTTAGGCTTGGCATTTCCAGCAGCATCCGCGTCAGCTGCTCCTATAATGAGATCGTCATAACCATCTCCATTGACATCTCCGACACCGCTAACACTCTGACCGCTGTAGTCTGAGGCTCCCGCACCCAACGCGATCATTCCTTGGGACGAGGTTAATGTCGCCAAGTCGATAACGGCCAGCAATCGCCGATCCTCCAGTTGCTCAACGAACAACCGCCGAAATCGTTTTCTTTGTCGCGGGCGATTCTCGCGACGCTCATCGGTCCGTTGGTTCGTCATCTTTGTGGGCGTGCGTTGGATCGACATTTTTTTCTCCAGTCGTGCATGGTTTTTGTTGGGGGAACTGGGAAATCAGGTGGGACTCGAAACCGGCTGGCTTGGCTGGTGGATCGTCTTGGTTTTTGGCTACGTTGAGGATTCGCAAGGAAGTGAGAGGTACTTGGTATCGTGCGAAAAATAACTGTCTGAAGTCGTAGTGGGATTCGCCAGAATTCCATGCGAACGGGATTTCTGGCGAAATCCACTACGACAGTTTCCCTGGGACTTGTCCTGCCGTCGAATATATTGGAGGAAAATTGTTCTGGAAAATTTTGAAGAAGTCGTTGTGACGCGTGATGCGATCCCAATACGGTTGTCCCTCCGAGAATTTGCGAAAACCCACGACGTCACCTAGGAGGAAGTCAACTCGCCAAACGTAGCGAAATACTCATCGACGCTCTCGGTGTCTGGGAACGCCCAGCTTGTATCGATTGGATCCTCGCTGGATGCGGGCTTTGCTTTCGGAAACTTGGTCAACGCATCGGCTGTCGCCGTTTTCGTACCAAAGGCTGCCGAGTTGGGTTCGTTGGCCGCGGTGACGACTTTACCACTCATCGGTAGTCGATTCCGGTCGTCGATAGCACGCAAGACAACGGACGAAAATTCAGGCTGCAAAGTTGGGACGCTCTGGTCTGCAAAAATGAATTCGGCTGGTGGCGTTAAGATTTGCAGGAAAGATTGAGCCGTGATGTATTGAAAAATCTGGTTCAGTTGATTCTGCCGCACGATTGACGTATCCGTTGCGTTCACACGTCCGTCTTTGTTGACGTCATAAATGTTCGTCACACCGACCGAATCAGCAGCGATCGATTGATTCTGTCGAACGACGGAAGTGTCAGTCGCGTTCGTCCGAACGACAATCGGCGAACCGATGTTTCCAGTGTACATATCGGCGACGGCGTTCCCAAAATAGAAGACATCGTTTGACGCGAGACCTGTGTTCGCATTGGCCAGTATTGTTACACGCAACCACGTGTTTTGAATCGCATTGTCCGGAAAGGATATTTTGATGCGGCTCGTACCATTCACCCCAACACCCGCAATATAGGAGACAGTGCGTGTCACACTAGATGGCAAGAAGCCGGATGACGAAATTCCATTCCAGGTTGCAATCTGGATATCAGCAGCCAAGATATTCACCGGCGTCCCGGTCATATC
>JANPLJ010000555.1:0-4724 GCA_031426475.1 Pirellulaceae bacterium
CGCGGTTAAACGCACCCAAGTTGCACGCGTGACCCAGATTGTGCCAGCCGTTGAAACACCGCCGTCGATTCTGGCATCGACTAGCGGCGGTTTTCGATCCATGCTTGGTTCGGCCAAGTTTGTAGACGAAGGATTCGCGATCAGTGAAGTCGTCGCCTTGACTTTGCAAGTCAAATTGAATGACGAGCTGTGGTCCACCGCGTTGCATCCACATGCGAGTTCTGCGAAGGAACCAACATCATGAGCCAAGGGCAGGAGATGGCTGGACGAAGCTTTATCGAGGGGCTATGGTCCGAAGGAAAGGCTCAAGAATCGACTCGAAAATCACCTGCCGATGGGCGAATCGTTTGGCAAGGCAATTGGTCCGACACCGTTCAAGTCGAAGTTGCGATCCAAGCTGCATGCTCTGCATTTGATGCATGGGCTTTGTTGTCGGTCGAAACGCGCGCGGCCTATTGTCGTAAGTTTGCTGAGGTTGTATCAGCCAACAAAGAAGAGTTGGCGCTGCTGATCGCTATCGAAACGGGCAAGCCTCTTTGGGAAGCTCGCACGGAAGTCGGAACAGTCGTTGCCAAAGTGAGCAACTCGATCGATGCAATTCTTCAACGTCGCTCCACAACGACCGACTCATCAAGCGACTTCCTTTCGGTTACTCGATATCGACCATACGGAACGATGGTGGTGCTTGGACCCTACAATCTCCCGGCCCATTTGCCGGGAGCACACATGGTCCCGGCGTTGCTGGCTGGAAACACAATTGTCTTCAAACCGAGTGAATGGACTCCGGCGGTTGGCCAATGGCTTGTCGAGGCGTGGGAACAAGCGGGGCTGCCAGCGGGCGTGATGAATCTCGTGCACGGTGGCGCGGACGTTGCTATTGCAGCTGCTTCGAGCGATCGCGTTGCGGGTGTATTGTTTACAGGAAGTCATCGAGTCGGAGTCAGTTTGCACCGATTGCTTGCGGGAAAACCTGAAAAGCTTTTGGCGCTCGAGATGGGAGGTAATAATCCGCTGGTTGTGCATGGAGCAAGCGATTACCGTGCCACAGCGATTACGACCATCCTCTCTGCCTATATTACGTCAGGGCAACGCTGCACTTGTGCACGACGGCTGATTGTCACTGGCAACGATGCGTACCAGTCGTTGATCGATCAGCTTGGCCGTTCCATCCCCAAAATACGAGTCGGTTTGCCACTCGATGAAAAGCAGCCCTTTATGGGACCTATGATTCATGACCGGGCAGCCGAAAGAATGCTTGAAGCACAACAAGAACTTTCTATCCAAGGTGCCGATATTTTAGTTGAAATGCGATGCGACCCACGTTGTAACGCGTTGTTGTCGCCGGGTTTGCTTTCTGTCGACAACATGTCGCTGGACGATACGGAACACTTTGGTCCGATGCTGCTTGTCCAGAAGGCGAGTGACCTCGATGAAGCCATTGCACTCGCAAACCAGACGCGATTCGGTCTCGCCGCTGGATTTATTGGCGACAGGGCCGAAGATTATCAGTACTTCGCAAATCGCATTCGAGCCGGTGTCGTCAACTGGAATCGACAAACGACAGGCGCCAGCGGTCGACTTCCCTTTGGTGGCGTAGGAGCCAGTGGAAACCATCGTCCTAGCGGTTTCTTTGCTGCCGACTATTGTTCATATCCAGTCGCATCGCTCGAGAGTCATGATCTCAGCGAAAGTGCGAAACCTGTTCCTGGACTAGATCTGCTGGATTGAGCCTATGTTGACGGAAATCAATATCGATGGACTGATTGGCCCGACTCATCATTATGGCGGGCTAGGGGTTGGCAACCTTGCATCGATTGAGCATCGCAATCAAGTCTCCAATCCACGCCAAGCGGCATTGGAAGGGTTAGCGAAAGCAAAACTCGTCAGCGATCTTGGCATTCCGCAGTTCATTTGGCTGCCACTCCACAGACCGAATCGAGAGCTTCTTCGAGCGTTAGGATTCTCCGGCGGGTTCAACGAGCAAATCCTAGCCGCCTATCAGACGGCGCCGGGTATTCTATCGGCGGCCTTCAGCGGAGCGTTTATGTGGGCGGCGAACGCTGCCACCGTGACGCCAGCCGTCGATGCCAGCGATGGATGCTACCACTTTACACCAGCCAATTTGATCAGCAGCCTTCATCGCGCATCGGAAGCCCGCGATCGTATGTTAGACATCGCAAACACTTTCTCGATTCACGGCTTCCATTCGGTGCACGAACCACTACCGGGAATCACCGCGCTTCGCGACGAAGGTGCGGCGAATCATATGCGCATATCGGACCCGACCGGCGAAATCGGGTTCAATATCTTCGTCTACGGCGAAGATGACTCGCCGGGAGCAAGAGCTCGCGATGGAGATATGATTGCTCAGGACAGAGAGGTCCGCTCGAATTTTATGGCTCGTCATACGAAAACTGCGTCGGAAGCGATCGCTCGACGGCATCGTTTGGATCCAAAGACGACGTTTTTCTTGCGTCAACATCCGACGGCAATTTCTGCTGGTGTATTTCATAACGATGTGATTGCTACCAGCAACGAAGGACTGCTCATCCATCATGAGCTTGCCTTCATCGATGCCGACGAAGAATTGGCACGTCTGGAACGAGAATTCGCGGCTCGAGTGGGTCAGCCGCTAAATCGAATCGTCGTATCGAACGACACTCTGACGTTGGCCGATGCTGTGCGAAGCTATTTCTTCAATAGCCAACTGCTTAGTCCACCGCCACGATCAAGCGAAAGCCAGCAACGGCGAATGGTTTTTCTTTGTCCGAAACAATGCGAAGCGATCGAATCGGCGAATCGACTTCTCCAAAGTTTGGTCGCCGATCCCAGCAACCCCATTGACGCTGTTTCGTTCGTTGCCGTTGGGCAAAGCATGGCAGGAGGAGGCGGGCCCGCATGTTTACGCTTGCGAGTCCCCGCCGACAGTCGCACGCTGTCGCAACTTCCATTCATCGGCCGCATGAATCATCGGCTTTACGATCATCTGGCGGCCGCCATCGAGCGATACTACCCCGATCAAATTACCTTGGCGAGTTTTTGTGACGATCGTTTGATCGAGCAATTGGACGCGACCGAACATGCATTGTTACAGTGTTTCATCCATTCGGAGGATTGACGAGTTGGGCCACGTTCATGCCGTCGCTTCGCGACTCGTGTTCGTTTTGGTCGCTTTTGTCCCGGGGTTCCGCTCGAAGACTCGCTCCACCCCAGGCTAAAATCTGCCGTCGCTTCGCGACTAAAATCAAGGCGGTAGAAACCAAGAACGAAAACAAAGATGTGCCTAAAACTGAGGCGGACTCAGGGCGTGCCACCCAAAGAATGCTATGGTCCAAACGCCGGACGCCCTCCTCGTGCCGTCGGACGCAGCTCGAAAGGCGATGTTTACGTCGCTTCCTCCGAAGTCTTACGACATCGGCTACGATCGCGGCCTCCGAAATTACTTTGGATGAAACACGGTTGATTTGAGTACCATAGAATAGAGCTGTTTAGACTTAGCGCAAAATTTGAACGCACTGGTCAGAAACGAATCCTGAAGCGCAAACACTGCGGATGATACTTTTATGCCAACATTCAATCATGTCTCACGAGTTTTAGTGTTTGGCTTCATTTTGCTCGCCCCCGAATTGATCTACGCTGAAGACGATGAAACGGTTGTGGCGGAGAAGTTCACTCCGAAAGTGTTCGCTTATGCTGAAAACGATTACGCTCAAAAGCAGCCGCTTATCAATGCATTAGAGCTTGGTTTTCGTTATATCGAAGCTGACACATTTCTTATCGACGATCGATTGATGGTCGGCAACTCGGTGCTCGATCTACAAAGCAAGGGAACTCTCGAGTCGCTCTATTTCGCACCGCTTGCCAAGCTTTTAAAAGATCGTAGCGAATTGGTTGTACGCGATGAGTCACCGATCTTGCTCGTACTGGACGTTAAAAGCGATGCGGAGCCAACCTATCGGTTCATTCGAATACTTTTGAATCAATACGCTTCGATGCTGACGAAGGTCGTCGATGGTGAATTGCAATCGAATTCCGTTACGGTGATCATCGCAGGGAATTGTGCACGCGAACGAATTGCAGCCGAAAACCCGCGTTTGGCTGCCATCGATGGAAGAGTAGCGGATCTCGAATCCAACACGCCTACGCATCTGATTCCGATTGTTAGCGCTCGCTGGGGATCGCACTTTCGATGGCAGGGGAAAACCAGCATTACACCAACCGAACGAAATCGGCTGCAACGCATGGTTGAGCAAGCTCATTCCAAGAAACGGCTCATCCGATTTTGGTCGACACCGGATGTCGATCTTGTTTGGACAACTCTTCAAGCAGCCGGCGTTGACTTGATCGGCGCAGAAAGTTACGACGCGTTGATCGAGTTCGTAACGCCTCGTAAATCACCATTCGAACCGTAGCCGATGTCGTAAGACATCGGACGAAGGAGGCCGTCTCGCTTTCGAGACCGCGGTAGGCCGGAACAAGCAGCTATTTGCGTTCGTCAATTTGAGAAAGATAATCTGCGCTGTTCCGGCAATCGGAAACCTCGGTTTTGCCGGAACGGCGTCGCCAATGTTTATTCAACATCTAAGTTTGCTAGCGACTTGTTCCGGCCTACGAAAAAGCAAGTCGGCCTCCGAGCCCATCGGGGCTTGAATGCGTCTATTCGTGCCAAACTCCTCTGCGCAAAAAGCCAAAACCAGCTTTAATACGACACTTCTTGCCAATCG
>JANPLJ010000556.1:0-3239 GCA_031426475.1 Pirellulaceae bacterium
GTGACTCTGGCCGAGCATCGGCACGAACAAATCGCGAATCACCAGTTGCCGCCAAATCGCTTGGTAATGGCACAACTTCGACCGCGGCTCCTAACGCCGTCACCGCATCGCGAAGCGGTCCTTCGGCAAACATCAACACCGTAACGGACCAATCCGGTCGTAGTGACCGAACTTGGCGTACGCACTCCAGCAAGATCCGTTCGGCTCCGCCGATGAAACCAACTGGGCTAACGAAGAGAATCTTTCGAGTCACACTGATCTCGTTTCTCGTTGACTCGCAACGGTCTTCATATCTCCTGATGTCAACATGATGTACAATAAGGGCCGTGGTTATACGTTATCGTCGAAATCATCGGCGTTTTCCGTTCGTCTCGCAAGACGGTTGCATTATGGAAGATCGAACACAAACACCCGAGTTTATCGCCCAACGGAATGCGGCGATGGCGAAGTACACTGGCTGGATAGGCCACGATGCGCTCGACCCAACCAATCCTTCGGGGCACGCCTACGGAATCGGCGTCAGCACTCGACTAACCAGCTACTACCGGCAAACGCACAGGAAACAAGCCGTGGACGTAACACCTCAAGAGGTTATCGACTGCTTGGTCGAAGCCAAAGTGACGAATTGGGTTTTGATGGGGTTGCACGGCTACGTTGGCTATTTGCCGATGCCCCGTGCAACGCAAGATGTTGATGTCATGGTCCCCTATAGCCAGAAGTCGCGCGCTTCTAAAGCGATTGCAGCGCACTGGCCCATGCTTCGACAGACCGACCTTTCCCAAGTCGTTCGTTTCATGGACCCTGGTGACCCCGACGCGAACGGACAACCCAAACCCGTTATCGATATCATGCTTCCATGGAGCAAGTTCCAGGAAACGATTTTGAAAGAGCATGTCCAAGTCGACCCTAAGTCAGGTCATCGCATTCCGACTGTGGAAGCGGCGGTTGTTTCAAAGTATGCCGCGATCGTGTCGCCCCACCGGGATTGGGACAAGAAAGAGCAAGATGCCGTTGACATGCGGCGGGTCATGAAAGCCAACCATAGCGTGATCGACAAGAGCATTCTCAGCAAACTGGCCGACCAAGTATGGGAAGAAGGCGGCCAAGACATTCTCAAGTTCTTGCAGCTAGCGATCGAGAACAAGGCCTTTCCTATGTAACGCGATGTTGAAGCCCTTCGGCTCGTGCTTTGTCAATTAGATAATCGAGGATGCTGTTGTCCTCCGACAACAAGAGCCGGAAGCGTTAGCGACGAGTTCGCAACGAATGCAAGCATCGCAATCGCCAATGATTTGTGACGACAAAGCGATTCAAGCAGTCCTTCGCTTACGCTTCACGCTCTTGCGGTTACGGGCGCTTTCAGCCCGCCCAACCCCTGTTTATCTAAGTGACAATGCACTAGCCGTCAAACAAGTCATTGTTTTGACACGGCCAACCATGCAGGATAACTCTCAGCATGATTGGCGATCTCGTCGAGTATCGCATGCACTTTTGTTTCCGCGGACCAATCCCAAGACTTCTTACATAAGCTTGCATCTAGCACAATCCAAGGGATGTCGAAGCGTCGCGTTTCCGATGCGGCCTGAGGCATCGTGCCACTCCGACCGGCACCGGTCAGAATCTTTCCTTGCATTCCTTCCAGCGACTTAGAACTCGGGAAACGATTCGCACACCAAGTCGTCAATTGGGCGAGCGACATACTGCTTTCAATTCCACCGCCTACGTTGACAACTCGCGGAATTGCGTTCGAGCTCTTGCAGTTCATTTGTTTATTGAGCAGCGGAACAAGATCTTTGGGATGCAGACAATCACGAACTTGGTGTCCACTGCCTCCAAAGCCGATGTATTTCAATGGAGCGTTCTCGCGAAAGCTATGAATCCAGAAAGCGAAGATCCCTTGGGCTGGATGCCCGAATTGGCCAGCCCCCGCCATCACGCCACAGCGATTGATCCAAACGGGAAAATCGAAAGTGCTACCGTATTCCAGTGCGAGATACTCGCTGGCAATCTTGGTGTTTCCATAGAGCGAAACAGGCGGAGTCGTACTGAAATGCTCGTTGACACCAGCCTTGGACACTCCGGCGGGAAGCGATTGGATATCCGATAGTTGAAACGCGTCGTCGATCGCAACCAGTTTGAGCTGCGTCAACGGTTCGATCGAATATACTCGGCTAGTCGACAAGAGAATAAAGCCTGCCGAATGAGCCCGGCAATACTCAAGCATGTTGATTGTCCCGCCGAGATTGTGCTCGACCAATTGCCGGCTACTGGTCCTGCCGTCGACGCCTGCCAGAACACTCGGGTTCGCTGCCGCATCGATAACCCAGTCGACTTTCGGTAGGCAGTCCATATCGCTCGCATTGCGGATATCGCCCGCGATCACTCGGACGCCTAAGTCGATTAACTTTCGACGATTGAGTTCGCTACCGGGGCGGCTGAAATTGTCGATGCCGATTATCTCATCAACCGAGCCGTTTTTTACCAAAGTGCAAGCGAGCGTTGAACCGACAAAGCCACAAATGCCAGAAATAAGGATTTTCACGAGTCACCACCGCCAACATCAAGATGACGTTTCAACCACTCCTTTGCCCAATTGGCATTCGCATCGTCGAGAGGTAGATGTGGGGGGGGACTGTAATCAAGGATCATGTCGTAGCCAGCTCGATCGTAGACAGTATTGAAAATCTTTCCCAGATCGATCTCAACATCGGAATCGGTTGGACGCAGAGGAAACTGAATCTTCGGCAAACGTTGCTTCAACAAAATAGGCCAAACAATCCCCTTGGTACGTTGGCCGAACTTCGAAACATGAACTGCATAGTCAAGCGGCGGTAGTAACTCGCGAGGGAAGAACGGATCTCCGTCGCGAAGCAAGTCGATTTCGACAAAATTCGTCGACGATTGCAACACTTCCGATCGCTTCGCTTCGTAGTTTGCTCGTCCGCGAGAGCCCGCAATCTTGTTGGTCGGACTCAATACTTCGATGACCGTGACGACCTCTCGATTCCGTGTATCGCGTATGACAAGTCTGGCTTCATGAATTTCGTCATCGATCAGCGTAGTGATGATGACGGGTTCGGCCACCGTCGTTGTGGGGTCATAGTCGGCTGAGGTCGATGATACGCGATCCGTGCATTTCGGTTCTTCACGCTTCGATACGCAAACGTCTGGAACAATCCATTTGCGTCCTGGGTCGGCCTCATCAGAGATATACACCCTTTCCTCCACCATCGCGTGGT
>JANPLJ010000557.1:0-5912 GCA_031426475.1 Pirellulaceae bacterium
ATCCCAAATCAAACATGATTAACCGGTCACACCCAACTCTTACTTGGAATCCACAGATATGCATTTAAAAATCGGCTCAGGACTGAGTATGTTGCTCTGCGCGACTTCTTTTGCGTTCGCAGACGTTATAAATCTTAATGAAATTGTGCCAACTGAAACTACCGTTTCATCGGGGAACGGATTGCTCGATCTACGCTTGATGACGTTTTCCGGTTCTGAGATTCAAAATACCTCTGGGGCGTTCAATGGCGACAATGGAAATAACACCCTTCCGCAAGGTGGAGGAGCCGATACATCCGCATTCGCCGAATCATATGTTACATCTGGGCTTAGACTCAAAAAATTCTATCGACTTAACTTTCCAACTGGAACGGGGGGAAGCACGGTAAACGAGCTTGTTTTATTTATCGATTTAAATGAAACAGGCGGTGGGCAAATGATTAACAATATTGATATGATCGACATTATACAAAACCCGACGAGCATTGCGGGTAATCCTAATCCGGGTCTGGACGTATCGAGTGCGGCGCAGGCCGCAATAAATCAGATATACACAGGTGGAACTCTCTTGGCCAATCTGTTTGCGTCACCTGTCGTTGTTCCGATCAACGACCAAGGCGCAGGCCACGCCGATTATGCGGTTTATACAGGAATCAATCCATTCTCTCTTGGCGACTCCGATACCATTTTGTTTAATGTCAGTATGAGCGTCCTCAATAATGGGGCTGAAGAAATATTTCTCAGTGGAGAATTCTCACGACCGGTCACTGCGGTACCTGAGCCGTCGTCACTGTTTTTGTTGGCATTCCTAGGCTCCTCCATATTCGCTGTGCATCGAACGCGAACGGTGACAATGAAGGGAAAAAAGGGGACGGAGGTGTTTTTTGTTCCAACACGTTGGTAAGTCTCGGCTTTCCAACATAGGAGAGAAATGATGCCGCGCAGAAGCGAGTCGACGAGGCATGTGTTTGTTATCACGCGATCCATCGTGGAAATGCTCGCCAAGAAATCTTTCATAAGCCAGAAGACTACGAAGCGTTTATTCGCGTACTCGCCCAGCGGCTTGAGAAATGTGCGGTTGAACTGTTTTCCTGTTCGCTCATGCCAAACCACTAGCATTTGGTTCTAACGTCCACACGTCCAGCATTCTCACGAAAATCTTAACTAGTCAAGCGTTCGGGCCCTTGAATGTCGCGTCTATTCTTTTAGCGATTCGTAATAGAGCGCCACATCGCGCATTTGTTCGGGCGTCAGTTGAACAGCTACGTGCTGCATGAGTGGCCCGAATTTTGAACCGCCGCGATCATCTTTCTTAAATAGTTCAAGCTGCCGAATGAGGTAATCGGAGTATTGGCCTCGGAGAGTGGGGTAAGCCGGGTCACTTGGCACGTGGCACGCTGCGCAGATGGGAATACGCGCTTTGGGTAGACCTTCCCGAGCGATCGTCTCTCCACGGAGAATCGCCGCGAGTTCCGATTCGGAGGGATTTTGCGTTGCCTGCGAAACGTCGAGCTTACTGTAGTGTTGAGCTAGCTCACGTCGCTCTTCGCGGCTCAAGCCGACTGCTACTGGCTCCATGATTCCACTATGGCGTTTCGCTTGGCTATAGGCTTCGAGGCTCGCTTCAAGGTACTCCGGCTGTTGGCCCGCAAGCTTGGGCGCCAGGCCTTCCTCTCGACCTTGGCCGTCCACACCGTGGCATCGGTTACAGCTTTCGACTAACGAGACAATGGAAGGGGATGGGACATTGCCTCCGCTGAGTACTTCGAGGGGCGTGACGTTATCGATGGCTTCGCTATCGCCGTTCACCATGCTCAGATACTCTTGCTCGGTCAACTCAGGAAATGTTTTTAGGAAAGCGACGATCGCCCAGACTTCATCGTCGCGAGTCTGTGCAGGCCAGGCTGGCATGCCTGTAAATTTGACGCCATGTTTGACGATATAAAAAAGTTCCTCTGGTTCCCACTGATTCACAACGGGAGGCAGGTACGGCGGATGCGGAGTCATCTGCATCGCGATGCGAGGATGTTGTGTGGAGGGATCGCCGTGGCATGGAAAACACCCCGTGGCATAATGCGTGGCACCCTTCAGCACCATGCCCGGTTCATTCAGTGCTGGTACTTCGACTCCTAGGGTATGCGTGGATACCGATCGACCCATCGTGAAGTTCAGAAACCACGCGGTGATCGGCCAATGGCCAGAGCTGGCTTTGATAGGTACTAGTCCTAATGCGGCAACGAAGAACCCACCGGCACCCGCAAGTATGCCGAGTGTGGCGATCTGAAGCAACCACCTCTTGATTCCAGTCCAGCCAGGCGCGGGCCCTAGGAGTGCCCTAATACTTTGTCCTACACTTACTACGGCGCGGCCGAGGAATAACAAACTGGCAAGACTCGCGTTGAGTATTTTTCTCATCGAACGCCTCTCGGTTGGATTAGATCGCACCGTAGCAATCGATAGGACAACACCAACCCGCCCACGAGATATGCAATACCGCCACCAACAAGCATGATCGCCCCGCCAAGATGTTGGTCTTCCAGCGGTGAAAGCTGCACGTAGCTTTCGCTATGACCGTGGGCATGGTCGTAGAGTGGACGTGGAGTGAGGGCTAATAGAGCTCCAAGCAACACCATGTGCATCATCGTGAGCAAAAGTCCGATAACGCCCGCTGCAACGCGGGTCGCTTCGAGAGGTCTGCTGCCGCCAAAAGCCGAGAGCCATAATAGTAGGCCGCATCCAAGAAACATCGATTGTTCCGTAAGTGTCCCTAACGTAGTGTGCCGCGCCCAATGGTGTAGACCGGGTGCATGCCAAGCCCAGACCACCACCAGTTCAAACAGCGAGATCGGGATAGGCGCAAACCACTGGGGATTCCTGATTACCGGATCGAACCGTCCTCCCGCAATTCCGATCGCAAGAAACGGTGCCGCGACGGCCACGACTCCCATATGCATGATCATATGCGCGTAGAACGCCGGTGGTATCAAAATCGGCAACAGTCCCCACACGCTAAAGAGCACAAGGAATCCTGCGATGAAGAATGCTGTACGCATCAGTGACACTTTTCGATAAAGAAGGCGGCCAGAGCAACAAAGAGGGTCGCGATCGCACTCATTCCCGAAAGAAGCAGCGATGCAAAGCCTAGAAAACGATGGCGATCTTCTGAAGTATCACGGTCAAGTGGCAAGGTCCTATGTTGGAAGCGATTTCGCCGGTATCCAATGAATCCGCTATAACCGATGCCGACGAGGGCTACCAAGGTATAAACTGCGATCGCGACTCGTGCGTTTCCGAGGGAACGATCGGGACCAGCGAACTTCGCACACCAGATCGCCGCCGTAAGATAACTCGCTAAGAAATGCGACGCCCAAATTGTTGGCGAAGCAATGAGCAGCCAGAGGCTTTGATTACTTTCGTGCGTATCGTTATTCTCGCGAGGTTGCATCATAGCTCATTCATCACACCACTAAAGGGAAGCCAGCGATAACGGCGACGGTAACGACCGCAGTCAACGCTGTGAAATGCCAATACAGTACAACGTTGGTGATGTCAGCGTTGTAACGAGCAGTCATGCGGCCGGCCAATCGCCGCGCGATACAGTACGCGTGCATGTACATTCCGATGACTACATGCAGCACCGTCCATAAAACCAAGAGCCACACCGTTGCGGGATATACGTGGTCTTGCGGGACAAGGCCCGTCAACCATGGACCTGCCAGTAACGCCGCGCTTCCAGCGAGACTCAGAATGAACGCGGTTACCAGGCCGAAGTAACAAGCGTGTAGCTGATCGCGTTCGTTCCATCGCCGAGTAAGCACGGTGAGCGCCCATGCGCCGAGCAGCAATACTCCAGACACTACCGGCCAAAACACGCCTGGACCGGGCGACGATTGAGGCGGAAAGTCTTCATGTATCGTCCAAAAAAAGAAGTAGCCGAAGACTAACGAGATGAAAGCCGTCAGATCGGCTAGCATTGTGATGCACATGGCCCACCAACTGATCGAAGTCGGACCAGAAAGGTATGTCGTCAGTGTTAATCCGAGACCGACATCCTTCGCCTTTTTTTCGGGGATAGGCCCAGACCATAACCAATAGCTGAAGACGCCGATCGACAACAATAGGCTCACGAGCGCAAGGGTCCACCAATGATAAGTACCAAAGATAAAAAAACCACCTAAGGTGAGTGCGCCATAGAGAGTAATGAAGGAAGATCCCGGTAGCCGCAGGCATTGCTGTGGCTTGGCATCGATGACGGAAGTAACGATCGTCTCCCGGAGCCTTTCTTCAGCGTCGGGTAAATAGAATCGGCCCTCGTCCACATCGCGTTGAAAATTCGGCTGATCCCACAGGGGATAGCGACTGTCAATCTCTGGAATCGAACGAACTCCCCACGGCTTTCCAGGCATCTCCTGAAGCCATTCCAGAGTCCCCGCATTCCACGGATTGCGGACGGAGTAAGGCTGATTGCGCTTTGACCGAACGAGGTCCCAAAAAATGACGACGATGCCCGCTGCCATGATAAAGGCCCCGATCGTTGAAACAAAATTCAGGGTGTCAAAGCCCATGTTGGCTGGGTACGTAAAGACGCGTCGCGGCATGCCTCGCAATCCCGAGATGTGCATCGGCATAAAAGTTACATTGAAGCCGATGAACGTTAGCCAGAAAGCAATCGTTCCCAAGCGATCGGAAAGCTGTTTTCCATCGACCAAGGGAAAGAAGTAATAGATGCCGGCAATCATCGGAAAGATCACGCCGCCGATCATTACATAGTGCAAATGAGCCACCACAAAAAAGGTGTCGTGCGCTTGAAAGTCGAACGATGCAATCGCAACCATCACGCCCGTGAGCCCACCGAACACGAAGATCATCAAGCTACCGAGTGAAAACAGCATCGGCACCGAACGAGTGACGCGACCGGCTGCGATTGTCGCGATGAAACAGAAAACCTGGATACCTGTTGGGATCGCGACAGCTTCGGATGCTGCCGAAAATATCCCAAGCGATATGCCCGGCAAGCCTGTAGTGAACATGTGATGAACCCATAGCCCAAAGCTCAGGAAGCCTGTCCCAATCGCCGATAATACGACCCACCCGTAGCCGACGATAGGAGTGCGGGCAAACGTTGGAACGATCATGGCGATCAGCGCGACCGATGGCAAAAAGACGATGTATACCTCCGGGTGCCCGAACAGCCAGAAAAGGTGCTGCCACAGTAGCGGATCCCCGCCGCCAGCCGGATCGAAGAACGGCCATCCGAAAGCGCGTTCGATCTCCAGCAACAGACTTCCGACAATGAGTGGAGGAAACGCGAAGAGGATCATCGCCGCTGCGACCAATACGTACCACGCATACAAGGGCATTAAACTGATACGCATCCCTGGCGGACGGCATTTGAGCGTCCCTACAATCATCTCCACTGCGGCAGCGATCGCGGCGACTTCAATAAACGAAAATCCTAAGAGCCAAATATCGGCGCCGATACCCGGTTGATACGCGGAGGTCAGCGGCGGGTACATGAACCAGCCACCTTTGGGTGCGGCATTGAAAAAGATCGACCCACAGAGAAAGACTCCACCTAAAAGAAAACACCAAAATCCAAATGCCGATAGGCGTGGGAACGGTAGATCGCGCGCACCGAGCATCTGCGGCAAAAGCAGGATTGCGATCGCCTCGAAAATAGGAAGCGCAAAAAGGAACATCATCACCGAGCCATGCACGGTGAAGGCTTGGTTGTAGAGTTCCGCCGACATGAAGTCGTTGTTCGGCACGGCGAGCTGAATTCGCATCAGGAGTGCCAGCACGCCAGCGAACAAGAAGAAGAGGAACGCCGTCGCCGTGTACCACAGGCCGACGTCCGAGTTGTTCACTGACGACCAATAGCGCCAGCCTCCCGGCGTCTCCCACGTGCGCAT
>JANPLJ010000558.1:0-7272 GCA_031426475.1 Pirellulaceae bacterium
CCGACCGGGGGCTACCAGAACAGAACTCGCATGAGGCTGTCGTCGCGAACCTAAAATCGACCTTGGATGTGAGGTTCCAACGCGCCGTTGCTATGCAGGGCTGACAAGCAAACCGATTTTCGCTTTGCAATCGGCTAGATCTACTTCCAGCATTTCGATTCCGTTTGGTGCATCGGTTACCATCTCAATTGCGACCGCGAGAGTCTCACCGGCAATGTAGTCGAAATGGTTTTTGACGGCGTTCAGAATAGACGGCTGGTCGGTTTGCACAAATACTGTGATCCGATCTGCAAATCGGCAACCGCGACTCTTGCGTAGGTCTTGGATCAGTCGCACGGCGTCGCGGGCTAGCCCTTCTTCGATGAGCGCATCGGTGAGTTCTGTTGCCAGGACGACAACACACGCCTTACCTTGTGCCGCAGCCCAACCCGCTTTGGCTTGCAAACGCACTTGAATGTCTTCTCCATCCAAAAACAACGCTTCACCGTCGAGTAGCAACTCGATTTTTCCGTTTGTCGTCATCTCTCGCATCAAGACAGCACCATCTGCTTTGCCAAGTGCCGCTTTCACCTTCGGGAGCTTGGCTCCAACGCGAGGTCCCAGTCTTCGGAAATTCGGTTGTACGAGATATTCGATATATGGGTTTGAACCGCCAGCGTAATGTATCTCTTTGACATTCAGCTCTTCACGGACAATGTCGTCATGGGCTTTGAGCCATACAGCATGTTCTGTATTGGTCAGTGTCACTTCGACTCGAGCCAATGGCTGACGGACCTTGAGCTTGGCTTCCATACGTGCCGATCGGCCAAGCGAAGCGATTTCACGAAGGACACCCATGCAAGCAGCCAACTTCGGATCGATAATCGAAGCATTCGGCGTTGGAAAATCGCAAAAGTGAATACTTTCTCGAACACGCCCGGCTACCGGCTTGGTCAGATGCTGCCAAAGTGATTCCGCAAGGAATGGCACAAAGGGAGCAATCATCTTGGTGATCGAAAGAAGGCTCTCGTAAAGTGTCCAGTAGGCGTCGAGCTTGTCGGGTGAGTTCTTGTCCGAGGCCCAGTAACGAGTCCTGCTTCGACGCACGTACCAGTTGCTAAGCCCTTCGACAAGCTGCGACAATGCTTGGCAAGCTCCGTAGCTATCGTAAGCATCCATCTTGCTGATTACGTCGGCGGTCGCCGATGCGACTTCGCCAAGGATCCAACGATCGAGCTCGCTTCGGTCCGCGTGCCGACGGTAGGACTTGGCCTGCGAAAGTTCTTCCGCGGTCAATTGGTCCAAAGTTCCGTCGATTTCTCCAGGGCCGGCAAAGCCATCGATTTCGGCGTAGATCGTGAAGAAGCTAAAGACATTCCAGAGCCGCAACATAAACTCGGGAATGCTGTCGCGAATGGAGCGTTCGCTGTAAAGGATCGAATTCCACGGTGGCTGGTTCGCAAAGAAGTACCAACGAAGGGCGTCCGCTCCAAACTTATCGAAGATCTCTTGCGGGCTGCGGTAGTTTCGCAGCTGTTTTGACATTTTGCCCGTCTTCGAAACGTAGTCTTGTCCGCACGCGGCTTTGGCTTCCTCTTCGGTTAAGAAGCGTTGTTTACCGTCTTTGCTTTCGTACCACTCGGCGAGCATCAGGCCCAGGACGATGCAGTTGCGGAACGGATGCGGGTAGTCGAACGATTGAGGGACAGCAGGGACAGCAGGGACAGCAGGGACAGACGAGTTTGTGTCGGCGTCTGGTGAAGAGAACAGCATGGTGCTGATCGCCAGTTGGCTGTAGAACCAGCCACGTGTTTGATCGATCGCTTCGCTGATAAAGTCTGCGGGGAATTGGTCGGCGAAGGCTTCTTTATTCTGGTGCGGGTATCCCCATTGGGCAAAGGGCATAGCTCCACTGTCGTACCAACAATCGATGACTTCGGTGACTCGCTGCATTCGCGAGCCTGGGGCGAATGGTGAGTCGTAGGTGATCGCGTCGATGTATGGCTTGTGAACCTTCAGATCGTCGACCAATTCGGGATTTGCTGCTTTCGCTTTCGCCCAAACTTCGGTTCCCGTACAGCCCGGTTTCGCA
Organism: Pirellulaceae bacterium; assembly: GCA_031426475.1. GTDB lineage: Bacteria > Planctomycetota > Planctomycetia > Pirellulales > Pirellulaceae > JAIYDQ01. Next base: position 2,072 of record JANPLJ010000558.1, read on the forward strand.
AGAAGTTCGTCGTATCGTCCAACGGCTTCCATTTGGCCCGTTTTTTCGCAGACCCAAATTGGCAATGGCGTTCCCCAGTAGCGTTCACGCGAAAGTGCCCAGTCGACATTGGATGCGAGAAAATTCCCGAACCTTCCGTCGCGAATATGGTCCGGGTTCCATCCAATTTTGGCGTTATTCGCAAGCATCGCGTCGCGAAACTTGGTCGTTCGGATGAACCAGCTTTCGCGAGGATACTGAATCAACGGATCCGATTCCGCTCGCCAACAGAACGGGTAGTCGTGAACATATTGCTCTTGATGCCAAAGAAAACCTTGATCGCGAAGCCGACGCGTGATCAATTTGTCGGCGTCCTTGACCCAGATGCCGGTATAGTCAGGTGCCTCGGTTGTAAATTTTCCTTCGGAATCGACGGCACAGATCAGCGTGGGCGCTTGGCCAGCAACAAACAACGATTGCTGTTCAATCAAGACATCGTAATCGACTTCACCGAAAGCTGGCGCGATATGAACGGCGCCGGTTCCCGAGTCGAGCGTTACAAAGTCGGCTGCAATGATTCGCCACGAATGTCTCTGCGTAGCACCCGTTTTTAGCGTGCCCGATTTCGATCGATTTGCGGCATAGTAGTAATCGAAGGGAGGTTTGTAGGCTTTTCCGACCAGCGCGTTGCCCAAAACGACTTTTTCGACAGTGAGTTCGCGTTTGGTCTTTTCGGCCAACGATGCGACCAAGCCTTCGGCAACAATGAGTCGTTCATTCGACTCTGCATCGCGACAGTAGGCATAGGACAACTCGGGATTTACCGCGGCAAACTGATTGCTGGGTAACGTCCAAGGTGTGGTGGTCCAAATGACCAGCGATACATCGGGATCGTCTTCGAGTGGAAAACGGACAAAGACGCTTGGGTCGGCAACTTCGCGATATCCTTGGCCGACTTCACCGCTCGATAAAGCCGTACCGCCTTGTGCCCACCACCAAACGATCTTGTGGCCGCGATAGAGCAAGCCACGTTCAAAAAGATTTTTGAGCGACCACCAAATGCTTTCGACGTAGCTTTGATGATACGTCACGTATGCTTCGGATAGATCGATCCAAAAACCGATTCGTTCGGTCAGGCGTTCCCATTCTTGCATGTATCGCCAGACGCTTTGCTGGCAGCGTTGGATGAAGGGTTCGATGCCGAACGCTTCGATTTCCGATTTCCCATGGATGCCAAGTTCTTTGCAGACTTCGACTTCGACGGGTAAACCGTGCGTATCCCAGCCGGCTTTGCGAAGACAGCGATAGCCTCGCATCGTACGATAGCGAGGAAACAGGTCCTTAATCGCTCGCGTCAAGCAATGGCCTGGATGCGGCATGCCGTTGGCAGTCGGCGGACCTTCGAAGAAGACAAACGATGGGCCGTTCGCCCGCAACTCCAAAGACCGGCGATAGACGTTGTGCTCACGCCAAAATTGCAGGATCGATTGCTCCTGCTCGGGGAAACGAACGTCCGTACCGACAGCTTCGAATGCGGAAGACACGCTAGAGTGGCTCTTCTTCATCAGTATTGATTTCTTCGATATCAGCATCACCTAAGGCGCCGTTATCCGCCGGTTCAATTTCATACTCATCTTCGAGTTCCTCTTCGAAGTCATCGTCGAAGTCGTCGTCAAAGTCTTCTTCATCGAAATCGTCGAACGGATCGGTCTCGATCTCTTCCTCGGTTTCGGCATCGTCGAGCGGATCTTCGTCTTCTTCGTCGCTCCAGGAACTTGCCCGTGGACGAATCGGCGGAGTTTCGCTTTGCAAGGCTTGTTCGTACCAATCCTGTCGCTCGATCGAATCATCCAAGAGAGGATCGGCCATCAACGGACAAGCAAGGTCGGCTGGTGAACTCAACGAAAAAATCTCCCTATCCTGTAGATCTGAGCGCAAAACCAGAAAAACAATTCGTAACGTGGTTCATAGATTGTCCCTTCCGGAGCCATCTGTCAACCCATTGCCGAATGCTTCGGTAATACCGATCTGCGAATTTGCCGATTTAAGGTTGAAGCTGCCGCTGAACGATCAAATATTCTGCCACCGGTTTACCGCCGATCAGGTGTTCTTGGATAATTCGCTCCAAAACAGGAGGGTCACAGGCCGCATACCACGTTCCCTCCGGATAGACGACCGCGACGGGACCCGCATCGCAAATCCGAAGGCAGTTCGCCTTTGTTCGACAGATCCCACCCTCGTCCGACAAACCAAGCTCTTTCAATCGCCGTTTGAGATAGTCCCATGCCTCGTCCGCCCGGCGGCGATCACAGCATTTTGGCTTCGATTGATCGCAGCATAGGAAAATATGCCGCCGAGCCTGGGGGATACCCAGGGAATCAGAGATTTTGCCGAGCTTTTCAAGTTTGGGAGCATCAGAATTGGACATGATTGTGACAACGGGCTTTCGACAATAAATTTGGACAGGCTCTATCTTTCGACACTTCTCGCGGATCGACAACGGGTGTTGAGGCTAAATCGCACACGAAAATCGCGACGGACGCTGAATTTCGCTTCGGCTTTCCCCGACGGCGCCATTACTGGGTACAATTCATGCAAAATTGGTCCAAAAATTCTAGCCGCTCCTCTTTTATTGTAGAAACGCGACGTGCGCATGAGTCTTGATTGGGAACGCTTAGCTTCACATCTTCGACAGTATAAGCGATTTGTCTTGACCAGCCATATTCGACCTGATTGTGATGCGCTTGGAAGCGAGCTCGGCATGGCAGGAATACTTGAAGGTTTGGGTAAGCAAGTCGAGATTGTCAACGGCCACCCGACGCCTCCTGGGTTGTCCTTTCTCGATCCATCTCAGCGAATTAAGACGATCGGCGAGCATATCACTCCCGACGAAGTGAATGCTGATTGCATCATCGTGCTCGATACAAGCGCCTGGGCTCAGCTTGGCCCGATGGCGGACGTGTTGCGCCGCTTTTATGGACCGAAGCTTTGTATTGACCACCATGTGGGTGAAGATGAACTTGGGACAGAATTTTTCAAAGACACGAGCGCTGAAGCGACGGGACACCTCGTTGCTTTGTGTGCCAAAAAATTGGGCGTTCCGATAACGCGTCCGATGGCATCTGCCTTGTACGCAGCAATCGCTACGGATACAGGTTGGTTTCGTTTTGCTTCGACGACCAGCGCGACATATCGAATCATCGCCGAACTCATGGATGCCGGTGCAGATCCATCGGGAATCTATGGCGATCTTTATGAACGTGACACGATTGGGCGCGTTCGACTGAGAGGCCGCATTCTTTCGCGGACGGAATCAGAGCTCGATGGGAAACTGGTTTATACGTACGTCCGAAAGGAAGACTTTTCCGAGACAGGCGCTTTACCGAGTGATACCGAGGATGCAATCAATTTGACATTGGCGATCGCAGGAACCCAAATGGCAATAATTTTCGTGGAGCAACTCAAAGGCGGATTCAAACTGAGCTTCCGATCTCGGTGTCACGTTGATTGCAACCTTTTGGCGAGGAACTTTTCCGGCGGTGGACATCGGGCGGCCGCCGGTGCCTACTTGGAAGGTGAATTCAATGAAGTCTTGCCTCGAGTTCTCGCAGAAGCCCGCGCAGCGATGTTGGCTGGGGCGTAAGGGAACGATCAGGGAACAATCGATCAGCTATTTCCCTACGAGCCTCGAGTACGCCTTGGCCATGACGTCACCATAAACGAGCTCGCCCCCCTGGTGGCCTACGACCGCAATCACAAGGGCCGTAGCAATCAGACCGACTCTCCAAACATGACGAAGAATGACATTGGGTTTTGCCATTGAAAAGGCCGCGCATATCGTCACGACAATACTCATGACGGTCGAAACCGTACCGAGCCAACGATGTCGGAAGACCGCCGACGCGGCTTCGATCGAGTCCCCCGTGGGGACCGCCGCCCAGTCTGGGTAGCCTTTTTCTGCAGCCAGACTCCAACCTAAATAGGTTGAAATGATGGAAAAAAACGTCCCCCACACGAGGCTATAAAACGCAACGTAAACAGCTCGACCGCCGGTCAGGAACGACAGAGCTGCCGCGCCGCCGCCAAAAAGTAGAAGCGCGATGGGAAAGTGGACGACCGCCGGATGAAAGTATCCCGCGAAGGCGGAAACACGTTGGATGAGCCCTGCGGGCTCGTTCGGTTGCCGCTCCCTGGGAGGAACCCCCGAAGTGCTCACGAAACGAACGGTCTCGGGCCAATCGGCTCCCTGTTCGATCCAATCTTCAATGATTGAAAGTTCGTCGTCCGAAATGGGGCCGTTGAGCGGCATAACCAACGTCGCCGGATCAACGTGCGCACTCTCTGCATTCAAGTAGTCGGTCCAAAGGACGCTACTTTCTGTGTCGCGTGGTTCGACGTAACCGAGCAGCGATTCGCGGTCAGTGATGTGGAAACCACCCTTCGCTAATTCACCAACATGGCATCCGGCACAACGTCGCTCAAGAAGCGGCATCACGTCTTGTTCAAAATCGACGCTCGATTCCGCCGCCACCAGCGCTTCGTTCACTGTTTCCGGTGAGCTTGCCAAGCTCAAAAGTAGCGTTGCGGCTACCGCGAGACAGGAAAATAATGCGAATCGCAATCGTCGACATATGCTGAGTAATCGCATCAATAAGATTTCAAATGCAAAGGTGGGAAGAGTCGCCCGAACCGGGGTGATCCAATTTTACTGCAATCCGATCTATATTGTCTAGCGTTTGACGGATTGTGTGGGAAGTCTTACGACCTCGGCAACGAAAGATGGTGCATTAGAGAGAAAAATTCTCGACATTGCCAATCCGAAGGACGCGACGAATCTCGTCCGTCTTGAAACCCAATGCTTGTGGTCGCACAACATTCGGCAGTGTAACCACGTCATAAAGCTCAACGACGACGCCTTCGATCCGAATCCAATGCACGACATCGCCGCTCCTGATGTCAATAATTTGGATACCACAGCGTGCTTCGGCGTCGCCTGTCTTCAAATTGTCGTCGAGCTCCAGACCGGAAAACGTTTTGTTCTCGCGTGACTTGGACAGACCTACAATCGCGTAGTCACCGTGGAAGGAAAGTCCTCGCAGATAACCTGGGCAGAATGCGACCTTCTCGAACTTTCCAGTTGAACGATCGACGTATCCAAAATGTCCGGTTCCAGAATTGAGCAGCCATAGCTTGTCGCGATAGACTCGCGGCGAATGCGGCAT
>JANPLJ010000559.1:0-4369 GCA_031426475.1 Pirellulaceae bacterium
TGGAACGGCAAGCGTTGCGTAGGAAGTTCGATTGGGATGATTCACCTCGAGTGGTATTCGTTGGCGCCCTCGGCGATCGTCGCAAGGGCTTCGACACCTTGGCGTCTGCTTGGTCACAGCTTTGTCAGCGCGGAAGCTGGGATGCGAAGCTGGTCGTGATCGGTTCGGGTGCAGATAAATCCCATTGGGAGCGACGCATGCAACAAGAAGGATGCGGCAATTCGTTCGAATTTCTGGGCTTTCGATCGGATGTTCCGGAATTATTGCGTGCGTCAGACTGCTTGGTGGCTCCGACTCGCTATGAAGCCTATGGATTGGGTGTTCATGAAGCGATTTGTTCGGGTCTGCCGGCCTTCGTTTGCAGGGATGCCGGGGTGGCCGAACGCTATCCAAGGAATCTATCGGAACTATTGCTCGACTCCCCTGATGACGTAAACGAACTAGCCCGTAAATTACAGCATTGGCGAACCAATGCTTCGGAATGGTCAACTCGATTGAGACCATTCAGCGAGAGTTTGCAAATGCATTCCTGGGATAAAATGGCTGCGGAGTTTGTGGAGAATCTCAATTGACTTTAACCGAAAATACGCAGTCTACCGCTGGCCAATTGGTTCCTCGTACAACATGCTTTGCGTGTGAGTCGGTTCGGCTTGCTCCGATTCATGAAGGCTTCTTTCGACTCGGATTGTGCTTGACCGACCCAGAAGCCGCCCCGACTCTACTGCCCTACGAGGGGAAGCATTTCACGCTGAATTATTGCCGAGATTGCGGATTCATACAGGGTGAAGGAATTCCAGCCGATCCGAACTATTTCAATGCGCTCTATAGTCAGAAGTGGTCGGAAGAATGGATGCTGAGCGACTTCGAATCGACCTATAAAGACAATATCTTTCGTGAGATCCTCCAGGAACTGGGGCGACATGTCCTACGATCGCCTAGAAAGCTCTTGGACGTTGGGACGCACGTTGGCAAAATGATGTTTCTAGCCGGTCAAGCGGGCTGGGAGGCCGACGGCATTGAATTGAACCCGTTGACGAGGGAGATTGCGATTCGAAAAACCGGACGCCCAGTACACCGTATGACGGCAAAGGAATTGGCGAGTACGGGCGTCAAGTACGATGCGATCACGATTACCGACGTTCTAGAACACATTCCCGACCCGGTCAGCATACTCACGGATCTTCGAATGATGACGAAACCGAGTGGGATGATCGCGATCAAGGTCCCATCCGGCAAGAACCAGCTGCGCAAGGAAAAGGTGAGGGTTCTGTTGGGAATGGCCGAACACGCAGAAATCGGAACGAATTTTATCCACGTCAATCATTTTTCTCCCACCGCATTGAAGACTGCGTTGACTCGAGCCGGTTTCGTCAACCCGCGGGTTACCGTTGGGGCTCCTGAGCTGCCTCCCGGCGGCGGACTGCGAGGCGCTCTGAGCCGCTGTTTCAGAATCTTAGTTTACAGAATAGCCAAACTCCCGGGTGGTGTTCACACCCCCTTGGGCTTGAATCTTCAAGCGTATGCAAGCGTTCCGTCTTAACGATGCACGTGGTTCAGCAACTCCGTTCGCTGATCAGCAACTCCGTTCGCTGAAAAGTTGCCCGCGCACGGAGTCGCGGGACCACAAGGCCACGCTTGCAAACCTCTGTGCGAAACTCACCGAGCGAACAACGACGGTGGATCGAGGCTCCCAAAGCTGCCTACCCAATCACGACTTACACAACCTGTTGAGACGAAAGTTTAGTTTGTGACAGAGAATAGTCTTCGTTTGATCATACCGTCGTTTAACCGCGCATGCCAATTGGAATGCTTGTTGCGGTCGATTTTCGACAACTGCAAATCGGCTGACCAGTTTTCGATCTGCGCGTTCTATCGTTACACCGATGATGCCTTTGCATCCGGTTACCAGATTGTTCAACGACAGTACCCATCCGTGCAGTTTGTCCAGCAGTCTCTAGAACAATCCTTCAAACAACAGTTTCTCGACTTGACCGACGACTCCGACTTCTTCGGGATGATTGTCGATGATATGGTCGTGCTGGATGGCTTCGATCCGACGGATCGTCCGTTTCAATTGCTGAAATCGCGGGAAGATATTTTTTCTCTTTCCTTAAGGTTGGATGCCGCCAAGACGTTTAGCCAACCGATCCATCAAGCGGCAAAAAGCCCGGCTTTCGATGAAGACTTGGTGTGGCGATGGAAGCCGCGGTTATCCAGAGCCTATCGCTTAAATCGCTTCATCGAAAAGACCGTATTCAAATCGGCATTCTACGATTGGGAATTCCCTTGCCCCCTCGACGGAACAGTATATCGAACCGAACTTTTTCGGCGATTTTTTGAGACTATCGATGACTTCAAAAACATTCCGTTTATAGAGCGCAGCCTATCCAAAGCCCTTCGTCGATTCAAGAATGCACCTCCCAACATGATTCGCTATCCGACAACACGCTCGATCAGCCTGGCAATGAACTCGGTCGACGAGTACCACGATTATCCATCCTTGGGACTCGACCCCAAACAGTTCAACGAACGATTCCTAGCCGGAGATCGTCTCGACTACTCGCCTTTTCAAAAGATCATTTTCCACGCCTGTCACGTCGTCACCGAGCCGTTTTGGATGAAGTGAGTCATCTGCAAGCAGTACGAAGGCAACTGCCAAACAACAACCGTTGACCGATAACGACTGTTATGCTCTCCCCTGAAACCCTCGAATCCTACCGACGCATGACTCCAAGCCAACGGCTTGAACTGACGCTTTCGATGATGAGCGAGAGTGAACCGTATTTGTTGGTTGGCACGCCAGCCCAAGTCGCTCGCAAGTTCGAACGAATCAACAACGAGAACGATCGCCGCAACCAAGCGATGCTGACCCAATTATCGCGATCTCAAAACCAAAACGATGAGTGAACTAGAACGAACGCTATTTGCGCTGACGGAGCTCTTAGAGCAAGAAGGATATGAATACGTTGTGATGGGAGGTCTGGCCGTTCGAGTCCATTCGATTCCGCGTCCGACGCATGACGTGGATTTGACGATTTCAATCGACCGGAACAATCTACCGAAATTGTTTGACTCGCTTGAGCAACTTGGGCATACGATACCAGAATCCTACCGCCGAGGTTGGGTGGACGAAGTAGCTGGAATGGCGTTGATCAAACTGAGGACCTACTTGAATCCAACATTGGGCTAGAGAACTGAAAATCACGGACCGACTCGCTACCTCGCTCGATAATCGAATCAATTGAATGACCGATATGCTTGAAGAGACGGTCATCGAAGCCGGGCAGACCGAGAAAAATTACTGGAGTGACCTTTGGCGATTCCGGGAACTGTTCCAAGTACTTGCTTGGCGGGACGTCTCGGTGCGTTACAAACAGACGATTATCGGCGTCGCTTGGGCGCTGATCCGACCGTTTTTGACGATGCTTGTCTTTACGATTGTGTTTGGAACGGTCGCCAAGTTGCCGAGCGACGGCACGGTACCTTACGCACTTATGGTATTTGCCGGGATGCTGCCCTGGACATTTTTTTCTACCGCCCTTAGCGATGCATCGAATAGCTTGGTGGCGAACTCGAACCTCATTACCAAAGTTTACTTTCCTCGATTGATCGTCCCAGCATCCACGGTCGTTGTCGCCCTAGTCGACTTTTTCATAAGCTTTTCAATCCTATTGCTGATGATGGTTTGGTACGCCTTCGTTCCGAATTGGCAGATACTGTTGCTGCCAGTCTTTGTGGTACTGGCCTTTTTTGCAAGTCTCGGCCCAAGCCTATGGATTACTTCGTTGAATGTGAAGTATCGCGACTTTCGTTACATCATTCCATTTATCGTCCAGTTCGGACTTTATATCTCTCCTGTGGGTTTCAGCAGCAGCAACATCCCCGAGAAATGGCGATTGCTGTATAGCTTGAATCCCGTCGTGGGCATTATCGATGGCTTTCGTTGGTGCCTTTTGGGCGGTGAGAGCCCGTTGTATATACCTGGATTCGCAGCCAGCATCGCGGTAATTTGCTTCTTCCTTTGGTTTGGCATTCGTCAGTTTCGAAAGATGGAGCGGCAATTTGCCGATTTGATCTAGGTGACATCTTCGATAACCGTTGAATCGCTCAGCAAGTCCTACATGGTTGGGCACCAATCCGCCGCGAACGAACGCTATACGGCACTTCGTGACGTCATCGCGAGGCACGGCCGTAATCTGCTCCGCAAGTCATCAGACCTGTTCCATGGAAGACAGATCGTACAGGGCGATGAAGTCGAAGAGTTCTTTGCTGTAAAAAACATCTCGTTCAAGATCACTCAGGGAGAGACCGTCGGCGTCATCGGACGAAACGGAGCTGGAAAAAGCACGCTGTTAAAACTGCTTAGCCG
>JANPLJ010000560.1:0-3515 GCA_031426475.1 Pirellulaceae bacterium
GTTTGGCTGGCGTCGCCTTCGGCGAGCTTGGCTTGGATCAAATGCAATTGCGATCGATCGTTCCAAGCTTCGTTCAAGGCGTCGCAAAATTCGGCTTCGTTGGTCGCTAGATGCCCCATGCCGCCGTTATAAATCGATGGCAACTTATAAAAATCCCACGAGTGTATTTCGTTGTAGGCCCACGTGCCTTTTTGCAGCATTCGCTCGGTTCCGTATCCGTGGTTGTCGAGGACAATAATGATCGGCGAATGCCCTTGTCGGATCAACGTCGACATCTCTTGGCCTGTCATTTGGAATGCTCCATCCCCACAGATAACGACGACGCGATGATCCGGTCGAGCGGTACAAGCTCCCAAAGCAGCGGGAACGGAAAAGCCCATCGATGTGTAATATGCAGGTGACAAAAAATCTGTGGAGTCGTGAATCACCAGCTCGGTCGCGGCGAACAACGAATCGCCGATGTCAGCAATCACAATCGTGTTCGAATCGAGTCGGGCATTCAAATGAGCGACCATTCGGCTCACTCTCAACGGCGCATCAGGCTCGATCGATGGTGCAACCGGAGCTTTAATATGCAGGTCGGACGGGATCGATCGCCTGACAACATGCGGCTTGGCATCGATTAGACCTTGAATGAATCGATCCAGCGGCACTCGTGGAAAATGATGGTAAGAAATCTGCATCTGTTCGCTGGTTGCATAAATGCAATTCTTGACGTCGAGCTTCGCCGTGTAGATCCCCAAGTTGATATCGGTCATGAACGTTCCGAGCAACAGTACACAGTCGCTCGATTCGACATACTCGGTGACTTCACTCTTTCCGAGTGCACCTTCGTAAAGTCCGATGAACAACGGATGCGTCTCACGAACGACACTCTTACCAAGAATCGTCGCCGCGATAGGAATCTGAGCTTGCTCGGCCAATTGCATCACTTGATCTTGAAGTCCAAATCGATGGATCTCGACGCCAGCAATAATTAACGGACGTTTGGCTTGCGAGAGTCGTTCCGCTGCTTCTCGAACCGCTTCTTCGAGTGCCAATTCATCGTTATCGGAAATCGGGCGACGGAACGAGTGCGATACGGTCGGAACGACGTGGACCATGTCGCGAGGAAGGTCGATGTATACGGGGCGCTTAAATCGATTGCACGCGTCGAGCACTCGATCGATCTCGCTGAATGCGATTAACGGGTCGTTCAATTCAGTCGATGCGATGCAAAGTTTTTCGAAGACTTCAATCTGAGTTCGGAAGTCGCGAACTTTATGATGGAGCAGCGGATTGTTAACGCGTTCGTTCAGGCCTGGTGAACCCGTCAGCATGACAACCGGAGATTTTTCGGCGAACGCTCCGGCGATACTATTGCAGACACTCAGTCCACCAACACAGTACGTAACGCAAAGAGCTCCCATGCCTTGGACTCGCGCGTAGGCGTCCGCGGCGAAGCCAGCACAATCTTCTCGAGTACAACCGACGACATTGATCGGGCTTTCTTCGAGCAGACTGTAAAAAGAAAGAACGTAGTCACCCGGAATTCCGAAGCAATCATGTATTCCGTAGTCTTGAAGACGCCGAATGAGATACGCGGCGATCGAAACATCGCCAGGTGCATTTCGAGAATTCGGCGTGCGTTTCTGAGTCTTCATGAGCCCTCGGGTTCACCGATGTCGACTGTTGACCAATCGGTTTGCCCACGATTCTTCTCCCAATCAAGAATCGCGAGCTGTGCACGTTCCAAGTCCACCTGTCGCACAACTACGTTCACTCGACCAGGAGCCTCTGCGCGGAATCCCGAAGTATAGCCGCCGAGGACAAGAGCCTTGATCGAATTTGCTGCGAGTTCGTTTGCGATCGAATTCGCTTCGAACTCGCTATCCAAGGAAACCAGCGTAACTTGCTTTTCCGCGTCTAAATCCATCAGACAACTTTCTCGCTCGGACAGATTCGAACGATTTATCGTTCTCGGAAGACGATCCGACCCTTAGTAAGGTCATAAGGCGAAAGTTCGACTCGAACCTTGTCGCCAGGAACAATACGGATGAAGTTCTTTCGCATCTTGCCCGCCACGTGAGCCAAGACTTCGTCGCCGGTCTCCAATTGGACACGAAAACGCGTGTTGGCCAGAGCCTGCATGACGGTTCCATCGACTTCAAATGCTTCTTCGTTTTTTGCCATATACTATTTTGCTACTCGGCGGTTTAAAACTCCCTCGTCGCCGAATCATACGGATATCCCATGCGACATTTCCGAAATTGGAATATCAAGGTTATACTTGCTGAACCCCTATTTCGTCCACAGGCTTATTGCTCTAGACGCGAAACAATTCCGCAACAACTTCTTGCGTTTCGGGGAGTTTTGACCCAATCGACAGAAGGTAACGTGCAAGTTCCGTGTTTTCCTCTCCATACCTGTTCGTCGGCTGCCAGCATGGTGCCGAGGCTGTTCTCAAAAAAACGCTCTGCGAACCCAACGGCCCGTTTCGCTTGTCCTTTTCCAGGCCAGGGTTTGTGACGTTGAAGTCCGAGCTGACCGTTCCGGCTTGGTCGACCGCCGTTCCCAAGAGCCCGTTTGCCCGCGTTCGCGGTCACGTCTTGCGGAAATTGGAGGGCGATTCGGCGGATTTGCTGGTGGAGCAAGTAATCAACGAATATCGAGAATTGGACTGGACCGATCTTCATGTTTGGCAGCGGGATATCGCCAGTCCAGGCTGGAACGGGTTCGAACCTGGACGCTCGGCGCTCGCCTCATTGATCGGTGATCGTCTTCAAGCGGGACTTGAAAAAGCATCGGATCCACGCTCGGGGCATGTCAATCGGTCGACGGATTGGAAAGCAAAAGTACTGGACGTGGCGATCATTGAGCCCAATCAGTGGTGGATCGGTTCGCATCTGGTTGAATTGAGCGAAGATCGGTGGCCTGGAGGAGTTTTTCCGATCTCGGAACCGGTGGGTATGATCAGTCGAGCTTATTTGAAGATGGCCGAAGCAATTCATTGGAGCCGAATGCCTTTTAAGCCCGGCGACTCGGTCGTGGAAATCGGGAGCGCCCCCGGCGGAGCGTGTCAGTATTTGCTGGATCTTGGCATGAAAGTCGTCGGGATCGATCCCGCCGAAATGGAGCCGACGATTATGGCTCATCCCAACTTCGAACATGTTCGTTCGCGAAGCCTGCAGGTAAAGCGTCGCTATTTCAGCCGATTTCGTTGGCTCGTATGCGATGCCAACGTCGCGCCGGTTTATACGCTGGATACTGTCGAAGCCATCGTGACATATCCGACGTCGCGGATCGAAGGGATGCTTTTAACAATAAAGCTCTCGGAATGGGAACGGGCAAGCGAAATCGACGGCTATCTCGAACGAATTCGGAGCTGGGGATATCCCAATATCTCGGTCCGGCAGCTTGCTTATAATCGACGCGAATGCTGTGTAGCGGTCAGTCGGTAACTATGAGGAATCTAAGGCCGTCCCGTTGAGGCCGTGATTTTTTAGTTTTGGCGAGAACTGAGCCCAGCTTCTGAA
>JANPLJ010000561.1:0-1466 GCA_031426475.1 Pirellulaceae bacterium
TCGTAGATTTTGTTGTCAGCAGTGCCCGTCGCCGTGATGGCCTTGCGAGTGATACTGGCGGATTCAGCGTCTTGAAAGCCAAGGATATAGTTCCCTGCATCGGAACCGGCGAGCATAAGTCCGGTCACCGAAACAGGCTTCTCGGCACCGACTCGCTTATCGCCAAACTCTGCGGTTCCTCCATTCGCACTCACGGTATCACCGGAGAGAACTCCGATGAGTGTTCGCGTCTGAATCGTTGCCGCTACGGTACCATCGAAGACTTTATTGTCGAAAATCACTTGGGCGTCGATAGCAAGCGGAGTGATGTCAGCCGTTGTCGATGTCGAAGTATTGAAGGTGTAATTGCCTGCATCGGCGCCGGACAGCGAGATCCCCGTAACGGTGATGGGTTTTGCGGTCCCAATATTCTTGTTGTTGAACGTCGATGTGGCACTTACGGTGAATACGTCTCCGGAGAATCGATTGTCCGATAGGGTTACGTTGGCAACCGTGGTAGCGTCATAAATCTTGTTTTGTCCCACGGCCGAAACGGTCAAGGCGAACGGAGCTATCAGAAACTGAGTAATCGCCGATTGAGCTGCATTGTTGCCTGAATTCGCCGCCGAAAAAGCTCGAACGTAATAGGTGCCAACATTCTCGGGAGCTGGAATGACGCTGGTGCCCCCAGCGTCGATGTAATAGACAAAAGAAAGCGACGGCAACGGGCTATTGTTACCAGTGATCGAAGCGGTTGCGATGTACGACGTATTGTTGTAAACGCGATTCCCCGACGTAATCGCAACGACAGGATTGGCAAGCACCGTAACATTCGTCGCCGTCGAAGTGTTCAATTGCGTAGTGATATTGGCGGTTGCCGCCAGGCCGACATAGGTTGTCGAGGCCATCGCGATTGTCACTTGGCCGACGTCGGTCCACGTAGTACCGTTGGTTGATGTCGCACCCGTAAAAACATTTCCAGCTCGGGTCAATCGAACCCAATTCGGAGCCGACAACGTGGCTCCGTCAATCGTCGTTGTGCTGCCACCGATGGAAGATCGCGATTGCATTTGGGCTGTCGTTGTCGGAGGCCTCAATGACATCGTCACACTTCGAGCATTCGCGCTTAAGCTTTCCCGGATCATGACACCCAGTCGTGCGCTCCCCGCCGTATCTTCGAGGCTCGTCACTCTCGCCACGATCGAGCCATCGCCGTTAAGGGTCTGAGAGGTGAATCGAAAGCTATCGCTTGTCCCGCCAATGGTGGAGCCACTGCTGATGATCTTGAAGGTTCCACTCGTCAAATCCGTACTGCCTGCACCTGAAACGGTTCCGATGTCCACCGCAGACCAAGGTGATAGCAGCGGCGTTGCGGGCGGCGTTGCCGCGAAAACCAAGTAAGGCCAGCATGGTGTCCGGCCTGGGAAAGCGGGTGAACAGGCCGTCGGCAAGCATGGCGGCCGCGCCCTCGCTGGTTTCCTCCCCTG
>JANPLJ010000562.1:0-2052 GCA_031426475.1 Pirellulaceae bacterium
TCGATCACTGGGATCTTGGGCAAGAGTGGTATCAGGAAACCGGACTTCCATTCGTCTTTGCGATGTGGGTAGGTCGCGAAGCGGTCGCATCGCGATCGCTCGCAACACAGCTTGAAGCCGCACGCGATGATGGTGTTCAGAGGATCGACGAGTTAAGCCAGCAATACGCGGCTGGCTACGCATTATCGATCGCCGAATGCATCGAATACCTTTCGGTCAACTTGCGATTCACATTGAACCACGACGAAATTCAAGGGTTGAAACTCTTCTACCGAAAATCGCTCGATTTAGGAATTCTTCAAGCATTACCGCAGCCGATTTGGCCAATCATTTCGTCATCCACTTTCCACCAACTCGTTCCCAGTTGATCATCATGAAACTCCGCGACATCCTTGACAAAGCAGTTGAAGGAGACAGACTCACTTTCGATGAAGGACTGCAGCTTTTGCAAAGCCATGACTTGGCCGCGATCGGCGCCGCGGCCGATTCGGTGACTCGTCGCCTGCATCCGGAATCGTATCGAACGTACAACATCGATCGAAATATCAACTACACCAATATCTGCACCGCAGTCTGTGATTTTTGCGCGTTCTATCGAGCGCCGAAAAGCGATGAAGGGTACGTGCTTTCACGCGAGGAACTGCTCGCCAAGATAGCCGAGACCGTTTCGTTGGGAGGCAATCAAATACTCCTGCAAGGAGGCCTACATCCTCATTTCAAACTGGATTGGTATGAAACCATGTTGCGGGAGATCAAGTCGCAATTCCCGCAGGTCAACGTCCATGGCTTTAGCCCACCTGAACTTCATCATTTCACGAAGATTAATAAGATATCGATTCGCGAAGTACTCGAACGACTTAAAGAAGCAGGCCTCGGCAGCATCCCAGGCGGCGGGGCGGAAATCTTGGTCGATCGCGTCCGAACGGCTATCACTCGAGGCAAAGTGCTTTCTGACGACTGGCTAAACGTCATGCGAGTTTGGCACGAACTGGGCGGAAGAAGCTCCGCAACGATGATGTTCGGTCATGCTGAAACACTGGCCGAACGAATCGAGCACTTTCAGCGTCTGCGAGAATTACAGGACGAGACCGGTGGCTTCACCGCATTCATCTGTTGGACTTTTCAACCCGACAATACGGCAATGTCGACTACGCCTCCTGTCGGAGCGTTTGAGTATTTAAAGACCCTCGCCGTAGCCCGACTTTATCTCGACAACATTCCCAACATGCAAAGCAGCTGGGTTACTCAAGGATTAAAGATCGGCCAGCTCTCGATGCAGTTCGGCGCAAACGATATGGGGTCATTGATGATCGAAGAAAACGTGGTTGCGGAAGCTGGCACCGTTCACTTCTTGACGCTCGATCAAATCCGATCCGCCATCGAGGAGCTTGGCTTCGAAGCCCGCCAACGCGACGTTTTCTACAACCTTGTCGGTCGCGAGCTCGAAGAAAAAGCGATCCTCGCCAACCGTTCGCAACCCGTTTCGATGGCATCCCCCAAAACCGTCGAATTGGTCACACCATAGTCGATGTGTTCGGTTCACCACCGAAGAGATCGGTGCCGCCCGTCTTTGAGGCCGGAGAGATTGGTGCCACTCTCATTTGTCACGTCATCGTTTGCCACCAGATTGTACGACTGTTAGACTCGCGTATAGTCTCTGTTTCGTAGTTTGTAGAAAGCGATGCAATGCGATTTTTAATAGCGATTTTATTTCTCCGCTTGGCGATATGCTTGACGGTCGGCAGCTGTTTCGCGCAAGACACATCGCTTCCCCGCAGCACATCGGAGACGCAAGGCGTTTCCTCTGTGCAGATCCTCGAATTTATTGAAACGGCAAATCTCGAAGTCGATTCGATGCCGGCCTTTCGGGATAAACCTTTTCCTGAGAATCGTGATGGGCAAACGAAGTTGAGTGAAACGATCGCCAAGCTGAAGTCGAATCGATGACGAAATAGAAATTACCGAAAAAGCCATGCGTCTCGTCGCTGTTTTTGAATCGAGCTGGGCTCTTCAATGATATCCAACTTGAGAGTACGGCGTGGCTGCATCGAT
>JANPLJ010000563.1:0-1547 GCA_031426475.1 Pirellulaceae bacterium
GATCAACCCGCGAAGTACGTTGTCGGATGGAATTCCAGAAATCCGTTCGGCCAAGCATTTCTTCGTCCAGCTAGAAAAAATGCACAGTTTCCTCGACGAGTGGACTCAAACGGGAAACCACTTGCAAAGCGAAGTCTCTAATTATCTCAAAGGCCATTTTCTTTGTGATCCGCTTCGCGATTGGGATATCTCGCGACCTGCACCCTATTTCGGTTTCGAAATCCCCGATGCGCCGGGCCATTTTTGGTACGTCTGGTTCGATGCACCGATCGGCTACATCGCGTCGACTCACCAGTGGTGCAAAGCGCGCGGGGAAAAGCTCGACGATTGGTGGAAAAGCGATTCCGTCGAGATCCATCATTTTATCGGCAAAGACATCCAATACTTTCACACGCTTTTTTGGCCAGGCATGCTTAAGGCCGCTGGTTTCACGTTGCCTGAACAAGTTCACATCCATGGCTTTCTCACCGTGGGCGGTGAAAAAATGGCGAAGAGCAAAGGGACATTTGTAAAGGCGGAGACCTACCTTCAGCATCTCGATCCATCGCATTTGCGATACTACTATGCGAGCAAGCTTGGATCGAAGTCAGACGACATCGATTTAAATGTCGAAGAGTTCGTTAACAAAGTGAATTCGGACTTAGTCGGCAAAGTCGTCAACCTAGCCAGTCGTACGGCCCGTTTTATCGAATCGATTGGACTCGCTCCAAGCTATCCACATGATGGGGGACTTTTCAATTCAGCCGCAGTCGCTGGCACGCAGATCGCCACGGCTTATGCGGAGAACGACTATTCGCGAGCGATGCGAACCATCATGGCTTTGGCCGACGCGGCGAACGGCTTTGTCGAGAATGCAGCCCCTTGGGCGTTAAAGAAGGATCCAACGCAAGCCGTCAAGCTACAAGAAGTTTGCACGATCGTATTGAATTTGTTCCGTCAACTCTCGATCTACCTTGCACCTGTGCTACCTCGCTTGGCGGAGCAGTGCAGTCAGTTGCTGGGTGATCCGATCACAAGTTGGGCGCAAAGTCAGAAACCGTTGGTTGGTACTCCGGTTGCCAAGTTCGAACACATGTTACAAAGAATTAAAATAGAGGATGTAGAAGCGATGATCGAAGCTGGAAAAGATGAAGTCCCCGCCGTCGAACCGATCGGTGCGACTGCCAATACGCCGAACTCGTCGCCGTGGAACGATAGCGATGAACCGTTAAAGGCCGAGCCTTTGGCCGAGACATGTTCGATCGAAGATTTCGCGAAAGTGGATTTGCGTGTTGCAAGAGTGATAGCTGCTGAACACGTACCAGACGCGAAGAAGCTACTCAAGCTCACGCTGAGTCTTGGCGGGGATGACCGACGCACTGTCTTCGCTGGAATCAAAGCGGCATACGATCCAGAGAAGCTTGTCGGGCGATTGGTGGTCATGGTCGCGAATCTTGCAGTACGACAAATGAAGTTCGGACTAAGCCAAGGGATGGTAACAGCAGCAGGTGAAGGTGGTACCGAAGTGTTCCTACTCTCGCCTGACTCTGGAGCAAAACCCGGCCATC
>JANPLJ010000564.1:0-2353 GCA_031426475.1 Pirellulaceae bacterium
TTCGAGTCCCGCCTCGGCTACTAATGACAATCTCTTAAACCCAGCAATTCGCTGGGTTTTGCTCGTTGGGGCTCACCGAATCGCGCGGACTCTTTGGCCTTTCTGGCCACTCACAGGATCAGAGTCCTGTGCGACCATACGCTTTTCGATGCAACTAGATGCAAACAGCTACATTACGCGGCGAATAGAATAGCACCCCACAAGGCCCCACGGCGAAATATGTGAGCCCCACGGTGAGCACCTCCGACCCATCAAAAAAGCAGATAACCTTCTGAGCATGGATGTCACTTGAACATCAAGATACCTTTTCGCAGCTTGAGGCGACCAAGTGTCTGCTCGTCGATCAGCCAAACTTGTATAGTACCCGCTTTCTTCAGCAAACCGCTGAGATGTAGTTGCGTCGATGCTCTTCGGAAAGAAACAGCGAAGGGCGACCATAGCTGTCCTAGGGAAATCGGACAAAGTTACGCCGCTGGCGTTGTTTACACTCAATACCTTCATGGTAAGATATAATTCCCGAATCAAGTCTTCCATGCTTGATACCCCGAAAGAATTCCTACCACTTCCGTGCTGCTCTTGTCCTTCTCGGGATCCTACCTATGCAGCGGACTTACCGTTTCATCCGGCCTATGAGTTGGTCTAGCTCCGATAACAAGATTTGCTCCAGCCGTGTCATACCAACATCCGCACCATAACTCATCCGAAGGGACACCCAGAGCATGAGAAACCCGCCAGTAAAAGCTCAAGTTACTTCTTTGCCTCTATCGCTTGTTCGTTGTGCGGGACCGCTTACGTTCCGGCGCAGCTTCATGCAAGTTGGTCTCACCGGTATGACGACGCTTAGCTTGCCCGGATTGCTCAAACTGCGTGCGGAAAACGCAGCAAGTCCTAAGAGCGAACGCAAGTCCATCATCATGGTCTGGTTGCCGGGCGGCTTGTCGCACGTCGACACCTACGATCCGAAGCCGGACGCCAGCAGTGAGTATCGCGGACCCTTCAAGACGATCAACACCAAGGTACCCGGCACGATCTTTACCGAGCTGCTGCCGATGAACGCGAAGATCGCGGACAAGTTCACAATCGTCCGTTCGATGAATCAGACTGCTGGCGGCCATCCAGCGGGCACGATGCAAATGTTCTCCGGTGACCCTGACACGCGCGACAAGCCCAAGCCGCGTTTCCCGGACTGGATGTCCGTGGCTCACTATCTACGTGCCAAGGAAGGTGGTCGCGTCAATCCGCTTCCGAACTACATCGGCGTGCCAGCACCCTCTCCGGAGTATTCGAGTGCTGCGTATCTCGGCGACGCCTACGCACCGTTCGCCGTCAGCGACGACCCGAACCGACCAAACTTCCAGGTGCCAAACATCGGACTCACCGACGAAGCGGAGACGCGTCGACTGATCGACCGACTCGCCCTGCGACGCAGCTTGGACACATTAGAGCGCGCGTTTGATCGCGAGGGTGAACTCGGCGCGCTGGACGAGTTCGAGGCCCAGGCGGCCACGCTGCTCACCAATCCAAATACGCGAGATGCGTTTGATTTGAGCAAGGAGGATCCGGCCACGCGTGATCGCTACGGCCGCAACCGTTGGGGCCAGCAGCTTCTCCTGGCACGTCGCCTCGTCGAGGCCGGCGTGGAGATCGTCACCAGTAACCTCAACGGCCCACTTTGCGGTCGCGTGCAGAACTGGGATGACCACGCGGTGAACCAGCACCAGTTCGAGGCGCTCCGCTTCCGTATGCCGACCTACGATCGCTGCGTCTCGGCCTTGATCGAGGACATCTACGCCCGCGATCTCGATAAGAAAGTACTCGTGGTCGTCACAGGGGAGTTTGGCCGTACGCCCAAGATCAGCTTTGACCGCAGCACCGGACCTGGCGATGCTAGCGGACCCACGGGCACGCTGCAGCCCGGACGCGACCACTGGCCGCGAGCCTTCACGAGTCTGTGGGCCGGCGGCGGTATCCAGACCGGCGGCGTGATCGGCGCGAGCGACAAACGCGGTGAGGATGTAGTCGAACGTCCCTACAACGCCAGCGACTTTCTGGCGACGATCTATCACCATCTTGGTATCGACTACAGCAAGACAACCATAAACGACCTCAACGGACGTCCGGTACATATCGTGTCGAACGGACGCGCAATCCCGGAGCTCGTTTCATGAGACGCCAATTACTCTTCCTAAGCGTGCTCCTTCTGTCCTGTCGCAGCCTTCACGCCGAGGAGCCTCTGAGCTTCGTGCGGGACATTCAGCCCATTTTGACGAAGTCCGGCTGCAACGCGGGCGCGTGCCATGCCAAAGCCATCACCGGCCAGCGCGGCTTCCGCCTCAGCGTGCTCGGTTTCGAG
>JANPLJ010000565.1:0-5446 GCA_031426475.1 Pirellulaceae bacterium
ACGGGGATGTTCGAGCGTTTCCTCGATGCGTTTGGTTCGATCGGCGTTGTTCAGCGATTGGCTTACATATTGTCCATATCGTTGATACTTCACCGTCGCGACCTCTTTCTCACCGACTCCTCGTTTCGACTCGGCAAAATCGATTGTCTTTTGCGATTTCCTCGCATAGTAGCCACTCTCGCGAAGAAGGTCTGGGAACTTGGTCATCTTCGAATACGGATCAGGGTGTTTACTCCAATCGCTTGCACCCGCATGAAGCAACGCGTTGCTACCACAGTTCCAGAAGTATCTTCCGGTAGTCAACGAGGCGCGGCTTGGCGTGCACGACGAGACATGCATGAACGCATTGTTGAAGATGACTCCTTGACGACCAACGCGATCAAAGTTCGGAGTCTTTACGATATCGTTCAACGACGGCTGAGCGGGATCTGCATAGACGCTCGCGTACCTTCCCCAATCGTCGGCAAAGAAAAACAAAATGTTGGGTCGGTCTGCAGCTTGCGATTGCCCCCACAAGGCGCATACGATGATTCCGTAAATTGGAATAGCATTTAGATTTCGCATCGCTTTACTCCCAAAAAAATCATCGGGGGCGTCTTGAGAGGCATAGGATCATCTTTCGTATGAAGGAAATTTTTCATGTCTCAATCTCCAGAATTGTTTTCAAAACAGATGAATCATGGACAGATGGACTTGCCCATCTTCTTCTAAAAAGCCAGCGGCGGAAGTCCATTATAGTCGATTCTCTTGCCCGCAATTACCCACAAGTTGAATGGGTACCAACAACGTTTTCCGTCATTCCCATTGCGAAGCCAATTCGATAGACTGAACGACGACCGAGATTTTCTCGCTTGGGGTATCCTTTGGCGAAACCCTGAAAATTACCACTTCTGAAAGCAGCCTCATGCAAACATTAAGAATTACACTCGTGGGTCTATTGATGCTCTTGCCGATCCCTTCGATCGCCCAGGACGTCGCAAAAGAGATTTTTAACGGCAAAGATCTTACTGGGTGGAAGGGCAACCCGGAGCTTTGGTCCGTCAAGGATGGTTGTATTACTGGTACAACAAGTGCCGACAAACCGCTCAAGTTCAACACGTTCTTGATTTGGGAAGCAGGTAAGGTAAGCAACTTTGAATTGGAGTTTGACTACAAGCTCGGCGCTGAAGGGAACTCAGGTGTTCAGTATCGAAGCAAAGTCATCAGTGAGCAAGATTTTATCGTCGGTGGTTACCAAGCGGACATCGATGCGACGCTCAAGTTTGCCGGTATCAACTACGAAGAGAAAGGCCGTGGAATTCTTGCGCAGCGAGGAAAACGTGTCACTATCGATGCGTCAGGCAACAAGAAAGAAGAGTCATTCGGAGATGGTGTTGAGCTTGGTAAGACAATTCATGGAGCTGGCCAATGGAACCATTATCGGCTCGTCGCAAATGGAAACAAGCTAAGCCACTCGATCAACGGTTCGCTCATGTCAGAAGTCATCGATGATCAAGAAGGAAAGTCGTCCAAGGAAGGCGTATTGGCTTTTCAAATCCATGTCGGACCACCGATGGAAATTCAGTTCAAGAATGTTCGGCTTTTGGAATTGATGCCGAAGTAAGAAAGCTGACCTTGCCCAGGGCACAGTGCCGGCACTGTGCCCTGGGTCGTGACCTCAGTTTTAGGCACATGTTGGGAACTATGATTTTCATGTTCATAACCCCAAGCGTCTCCGTCAAACCAACGCTTCGCCAGGGATTTAGTCGCGATAGCGACGGTATTTGATAGCCTGGGGTAGAGTGAGCGCTAGCGAACGGACCCCCAGGTTAGCTTGGATAGTTGGATTGTGAGTCGCGAAGCGACGGCGTGAGGGTTGACGAGTTAGGCCACGTTCATGCCGTCGCTTCGCGACTCGTGTTCGTTTTGGTCGCTTTTGACCTGGGGTTCCGCTCGAAGACTCGCTTCACCCCAGGCTAAAAACTGACGTGGCTTCGCGACTAAAATCAAGGCGGTAGAAACCAAATACGAAAACAAAGATCTGCTTAAAACTGAGGTCATAACGTTGGGCATTCCTTTAGTAGCTACTTGTTGAGCAAGTGACGCTTGAGAAATGCAATTTCTGAACCGCGTTTTTCCGGGTTACCTTGATGGTAAATTTCGCATTCACATCCCAACAAATCGTATTGCGATTTCAATGGCATGCCGAGCGAGACATGATGGATCCATGCTCTCTGTGCCGACTCTTCAGCAAACGGCGCTTCGGCAGGATCGCCAGAATAGGTGAGGAACAGAGGCGGATCATCTTTGGACGCGTGGAGCAACGGCGATGCTTCTCGCAGAAGCGGCCGTTTGGCGTCCGACGCGAATTCATTTTGTGAATTTGCTCCAAATAATTGCCAGAGGGCCGCTCCTAGTTTGGTAACGCCGGCATGTTCTTGAAAGTATTCAGGTTCGAGGCCCGCTGTTCCGCTATGCGGGCTGGCACAAGTCACACGGGTTGAAAGTCGAGCGATTGGATCCTCACTATTGGGATCGGCGAGATCATCGTGCAGCGTGATCCAGAGCGCTAGAGTTGCTCCTGCAGAACTGCCGCTGAGCGCGATACGATCGGGGTCAATACTCCATTCCTTCGCCTTCGAACGAACGAATTGCACAGCTCGCGCTCCATCGTGCATCGGCGCGGGAAACGGCGCGTCGGAGCTAAAGCGATAATTTACGGAAACAACCGAGATGCCAGCTTCAAGACACTCATCCAAGGTCGAACGACTCTCGACCATCGACTTGTCACCACCTTTGAACGAGCCGCCGTGAAAGTAGATCATCACAGGCGTCGGACGATCGGACGCGGCTCGCCAGAAATCAAGCTTGTTACGCTCGTGTGAGCCATATGATACATTTGCGTTAGAGGGTTTGGTGTGCTCGGCGGTGTGTGTCTTCTTTTCGTCGTTGGCTTCACTTGATTTAGCCGATTTCTTGTAGGCTCGGGCTTCGCTTTCCGTTAGCACGCCATCGCCATTTGCGTCGGCTTTCGGAAATTTCTTGATGAATTGCTGCAACCTTTCGTCGACCGTCGCCGCTTTATCTTGTGCTTCGACGATACTTGTCGCCAAAACATAAAGCAATGCAATGCAAAGCAATGGTCGAAAAATCAGTAGTGCCGCGTGGAGGATGCTGTTAGCATCCGCGACGACGCGAGCAGCGTCGGCCACGTTATCTGGTTCTCGGCGATCTAGAATTGAAGTTTTCATGGTTCTCACCTGTAGGTTAATGAGGTTAACAAAAGGGTTTTCACCCCTAAACGTGATTGACAAAATACTAACTAGCGAGTCTTCAAGGCTTCATTTTTGGGTAGTGGATCTTGCTAAAGATCCTGCGGATTGGGGATCTTTAGGAAGATCCACTACGTCCAACCCCACGTTTTAGTCTTGAAGACGCACTAGCGTGTTATTGGCTTCGCAGCGATTCCGTACATGACCGTCACATCGCCATTCTGGTCACGGGGCGCTGGGCCCAGCTTTACAACACCGGACTGCTTAATCTCTCGTCGCCAGATCGATAAAATCGAATGTGTCTTTGACCATTCCAAGCTTTCCTTCAATGCGATGAACTCGCCGGTAGCAGTAAAGTCCCCCAGCAGCCAATCCGGTTTCTCGCCTCGCTCGGGCATGAGTACGAACAACTCGGCTGGAGACTTGAAATGGATGTCTAACTCCAGGCGCCGCATGCGTCGAGCACCGCGAAATGTCTGCACTAAATCAGCTCCCATCAATGACCTTGGAAACTCTTTTCCCTGTACCGATTCCCACGTGTGAGGTCGATCGACGTGTACGATCGCACCGGGTCGCATTGCGGCTGGCTGAATACGATAAAAAAACCAGTTGGAATCGCCGACGATGTTGTCTGTTACGTGTGATATCAGTTTGCTTCCCAACGCATCCTGCGATGACCAATCGTCAGGATCTGCGCCGCCAACAATACTATGAATACGTGCCAACTGGCGTTTCTCTCGCATACTTACGGCTTGCCCTTGCACCAGTCGAGCAATCGGCGTTTTACTGGCCTCATCGTTTGGATCGTGAAGTTCGACGCTACCTGAAAAGACGACCACGTCTGTCCATTGTTCGTTCCTTGCATCGACTCCGAATCGAGTCCCCAAATCGATAACACGCGCATTGGGCGTATCGATCGTAAACCCGGTGCCATTTTCGCCAACGTCCGCCAGGACCTTGCCATGCTTTACATGGACGTGCATGGCGTCGATCAATTCCAAGTCCAAGGGGGCTGATACTCTCAGGATTACATTCGATGAGAGTTTTAGTCGAGCTTCCCCGGTAGCCAGTTGCAACGCCTGAAGAGACTTTCGTTGACCCGCTCGAAGCGATGGGTGCGTACTCTCGAGCACCAGTACGCTTTGACCAGGACCTTGAGGACCCTTCCTTCGCCACATCACGACTCCTAGAGCCGACGCGGCGATCGCGGTAGCCGCAGCAAGCCATGAACGGCGCGACACTTGTGTGTGTGGAACGCTGAACTCGACAGAATCATTTCGATGTGGGGTCGGCTTGTTCGTTCTTTCTTCGCTCTCGACCGCAAACTCTTCAAGCCCGCTATCGATATGAAGATACTCCACTACCAGCTGCCGAAAAACGATATCCGATGCGATCGCATTCTCTAACTCTTTCACGTCGTCGGATGTTGCAACCCCGTCGGCGTAACGTCGCAAGTACTGCAGCCTTGGATCGCTCGATGTCATGATGCAGCCTCCCGGAGCAAGACATTCCGAGTACACTCGACCAGGGCCAGCCGAATTCGGTGCAGCGTCTTGTAGAGCGTCATTGCGGTCCGACCTTGCGATTCGGCAAGTTGATCGATGCGTGCCCCGTTGATATAGGCATCGTTTACCAATTGGCGATGTTCTGCAGGAAGCTTTTCAAGGCATTCTTCGAGCGCCTCGCGTTGCACGTCCAGCTGGTGAACCATCGTGGCAGCCTGGTCGGCGAGCAACGCAATCGATTCTTCACTAAAAACGTGGCGATCGCGAGCCTTGTCGCGTCGCCAAGCGAGTGTTTCGTACCTCGCGACACCGAATGCCCACGGCCGAAAATCATGGCTGTCGGAGATTTCACCGAATTTCCGCCAAAGAATCACGGCAATTTCCTGCATTACGTCGCGTGCATCTTCACGAGTCGGCACCAACGACCGCACAAAACCTCGCAAGGCCGGCTCGTGCTCGGCATAAAGCCTTAGGAATAGTTCGTGCCGTTGAGGGTTGGTCGCTTGCATCGTCATATAGTAACACTCCGCAAGATGCCTGGATTTGCCTAAAAAAAGCGGCAGGTGCCAAATATTGGCTTTCGCGAATTTCGACGAGTCGCAGAGCGTCTCATCCACAGAAATCACAGCCTTGGAGTGCGTCCGCTACTTAGGCGTCGCGAAACAATAAGTTAGAATAGTGTCTTTCAAA
>JANPLJ010000566.1:0-1486 GCA_031426475.1 Pirellulaceae bacterium
CATCGATCATACATCCATCCCGAAAATTGACCCTTCTCGCTGATCGCCAGTATGAACACGCTCGTTCCCAGGCTCCAGCCTGGGATCGCACTGTCTTGGAGGCTCCTGCTTCCCGCGACGCAGTGGATCGAGCGACGCGGCAGCAGGCAGAGCCTGCAATTCCGTGGGTTCCCAGGCAGGAGCCTGGGAACCAGTTGCCAGCGACTGGCGATTGGCGAAAAAAGTCAAAAATTATACTCTTTCAGCGACTCGCAGTTTCGCACTTCGAGCACGCGGATTCTCATGGGCTTCACGTTCACTCGGGATGATAGGTTTTTTAGTAAGTCTCTTCAAGGAAGGATGGTCGCGAAAAGCGTTCTTGACCAATCGATCTTCCAGCGAGTGGAAGCTGATCGCTAGAAAACGTCCACCTGGCGAAAGGAAATTGGGAAGCTCTTGGAGTGCACTTTGAAGATGTACTAGTTCTTCGTTGACGGCAATTCTCAAGGCTTGAAACGTGCGAGTTGCCGAATCAACTCGACCATGGACTCGGCCGGGCACCACGCGATGGATCAAATCGCGAAGTTGCTCCGAGGTCTTCACAGGATCCGTTCGACGCCGCTCGACGATGGCTTTCGCAATTCTGCGACTGAATCGCTCTTCGCCAAATTCGTAGATGATATTTGCAAGTTGTTGCTCGCCGATCTTCGCGATCAAATCGCTGGCCGAAATCCCTGAAGTTGGATCGAATCGTAGATCGAGCGGTCCACCTGTTCGGAACGAGAAACCTCGATCGGCACAAGCAAGCTGATCACTCGACAATCCTAGATCGACAAAAATGCGATCGACTTGTTGAATTCCTAATTGTTCGAGGACCGATGGCAGATCGCGATAACTACTGCATAACAAATCGATACGCGCCGTTGGCGGGGAATCGATCGAATGCTCGGCGATGACGGTTCTTGATCGCTCAATCGCTAACGGGTCACGATCCAGTCCAATCAATCGCCCAGAGGGACCAAGTCGCTGAAGAAACAGTCTCGCGTGCCCTGCACCGCCCAGCGTGCCATCGACAACCGTCATCGAATCGGAAAGATCTGCCCATTCGAGGACTTCTTGCGGGAGAACCGGTACATGTGCTGAAACGATTTGCGACATGCACTTCGAAGTATTCAGGAAATGGTAGGAATAGTTCGCCAGCGTCGGGCAGGAATGACTGCTGCTTCACAATCACGCCTGCGGAAAAAGCCAGTGGCCGTCGGCTTTTTACCTTTCCCGAGCCGGAGAACATGACAGCCAAGAAATCACCCATCCAGGGGGATTCGCTGAGCCGTCAACCCAAGCATATCCATCTCGAGCGACGAGTCAACAGTTTAGGTCCTTCACATTGACTTGCCGAGTGGAGTCCGTTTCCGTAGGTCCATGGGCAGGCTGGAGTTGCATCATCAGAATAATTTTTTGACGCTTTTTCTGGGGGTGGCTGAGCGGCCGATTTCGCCGGAACGCC
>JANPLJ010000567.1:0-3344 GCA_031426475.1 Pirellulaceae bacterium
ACCGACAAGAATATGAACGCAAAACGAATCAAGCTTGAAGGCGACCAGGTGATGGAGGTTGAAGGGATGCGTCTACAAGGCTTGGCGATGATCAAGGACATCTTTATCCATTTTCGTTTGTGTATACTAGCTGGACATCGCTAGGAAGTTTAACGCAATTATCATTTATTACAAAGCGTATCGAACACTCGAAGTATGAATCCAAACCTGGCGAGCGCAGAATGGCTTGAGCTCGAAAAGATCCTCGCTCAGCACTCGCGGCAAGTCGATGCCGAATTGGAATGGCCGACGAACGCATTGATGGCGTGTGGGAAGGCCGGAGTCTATCGCTGGTTTGCTCCCAAGGCGATCGAAGGGTGTCCCAAGAATGTGTCGCATGCCAATCTTTGCGAGTTCGCTGGAATGAACGAGTGAGTTACGAATTGACTAGGGGAGAATGGACGACCCTGCCGGCCGCCGGTCTCCTTGGCAAGAATGTGTCAATGCGTCCCCTCCAGGAACGACGGTTTGTTTGACCTCGCGTTAGCTTTCACAAATCGCTAATCTCCGTTGGGATTCGCTAGGCGGTGCACTGGTACGAACCCTTCCATCAGCGCGGGCTTCATCGTTATGTTCAGAATAACTTGCAAGTCTTGCAACGCCGAACTGCTATGGCATTCCTACCTTGGGGTTTTGCTGCCTTTCTTTTGCGTGATAGTGGCATCGGGGGGGTGCGCTGCACTCAGCCCAAAAGCGATGCAGGTCGATCAGCTTTTGCTATCAGAGCAGTTGATCGACGGAAAGCCACAACCTCAACGTGGGGCCCCTCGAAAGGTAATCGACGCTGTTGGCTGGGTCGTCGGTATTCCCAGCAAAATTTTGCTCTGGAATCGACGCATCGATAACCATCGGATCGGTGATCGGACCGCCGGACTGGTCGAGCAATACTTGGTCGACAATGGCTTGGAGACGACACGTGTTCGATTGAACCAGTACGCCCCTGGGGATGATTGGCGACGTTTGGTTCGGAACAAACGTGTCGGTGCACCGTGGCGATATACGTTTGGAACGATTGCAACGCTGGGCGAGACTGTTTTTCCAGGCCGAATTTTTGGTGGAGACCATTACAATGCCTACACCGATACGATCCATCTCTATTCCGACGTGCCGGCGATCGCATTGCACGAAGCGGGGCATGCCAAAGACTTTGCGCGTCGAAAATGGAAAGGGACATATGCGGCTGTCTATGGCCTGCCTATCGTCCCGTTGTATCATGAAAGGATCGCTACTCGTGATGCCTTGGCGTACGCAGACTATGCGGCTACACCCGACGAGCGTCGAGAAGCGATCAACGTGCTCTATCCCGCTTATGGAACTTACGTGGGCTCATCATTCGGAACGCTGATTCCAAGTGCAGTCAGTCCACTCTACTACGGATCGGTCATTGCAGGGCACGTCACCGGGAGACTCGAATCGAACAAGGTTGAAAACAATGAATAGAATCCAATCCTATTCGATTCAGTATTCCAATTCCAGCTTCTTGTTCGTGCTTTGTCAACGATCGAAATGTGGTAGCTGCGCTCATAGCCGAACTCGTCAAACTTCGGACAATGCAAGGCGGACGAACGCTTTTTGAGCTTCATCCAAATTCTTACGAATTCGGCTACTCGTACGAACCCGCCTACCTTTGGATTTTAGTTTGATAGAGCGCACCAACTTATTGTTGCGTGATCCGGCGTGGTGCGTTGGGGATTGCCACTTCGTGCTTCGAGCCGTGTAATTTTCCGTGGCTTGCCGCGACTTCGTCGTGTCGATAGCGGCCAGTTCCGGTACTTCGCTCCAGCCTCATATTGCACTCGAAATTGAGCCAGTCGTTTGCCGCAGACTGAAGAGCAAGGGTTCGGGTCTGGATGAGTGCACCTTCGTTGAGCACTTTCTCGGATTGGCTGGTTGATTCGAATGTTTGGGAACGAGGTAAACCTTGTACATAACCTTCCGCGTAAGAAGCGCCACTGCCGCGAGAGTGGCCGCCAAACTGCAGATGGGCCGATGTTGCAATGGTCAAGAGTATTTCGCGAAACAACGCGACCGCGTTCCTAACGTCGGCCAGGGGGCCATAAAAGCAGAAGAGTGTTCGATTGCTTTTACTGGACCAGTACCACTGAGTTGTCGTGAAAACACTATCAGTCACATACGAAGCGAGCATCTTTTCCCAGCTGCATGCTCGACGACCATTGACATGACAGGTGATACGTGTGAACTGGACACTATCCACATTGTCATTGCCGACAATATCTTCACGGGTCAAATTGTGACGTAACATCAGCGATTGCATCATCCTCAATGCATTATGTTTTTCGCCTTCGGTGGTTGCTGTGTTCGTGGCCGTTCTATCCAGGGCCCGAAGACGATTGAGGATCTTGTCGAACTCTGTTTGTGTTAGTTCCTGTTTGTCGCTCGACGAATGCTTGGAACCTGCGATGAGCATCTCCGAATTGCTGTTGCCTCGCGTCTCGGGTACGGTCCAAAACGCTTTGACTAAATAGTCTTCATCATCGCTAGGATTCCATGTGTCATGAACGACACGGTCGATCACGGTTGAAAAATGTTGTGACCGATCGTTACGCTTTGCCAAATGAACAATGACAATGCTCTTCGGCAGGTCTCCAACGATAAACGCTCGATTGAATCCCTCCGTTCGATGCCAGTTTCGTTCCGCGAGATAGTCGGATGCGACCGCAGTTGGAACGCCGTTTCTGGGCGATTTTTCAGACGTTTTTCCAAGTGCTTCGTAAACATCTCGATATGCAGAACCGGTAGCGATCGCGATCGAACGCGTCACACAATCGCCCGACAATCCGACAAAGCCACACGCCGTCCGGCCCCCGTCGTTCCAAATGAAATCCATTTCTCTTTTCGCTCTGCGGTCAGATAAACGTAATAATAGGTTAAATATACTAGACTTCTCGCTAAACGCCACCAACATCGTTGGCCAATTCCACTTTGTGTAGCTTCTACAGTCAGATTCTCGTTTAACGGCAATACCGTTCAACGAAGATGGTTCTTTTATAGCGGTAGCGGCGCAAGCCGTCCGGTCCGTTGAGTTTTCTAGCCGTTCACCGGACGGCTTGCGTCGTACCGTCAGAATTCGGACGCAGCTCGAAAGGCGAAATTTACTGCGCTACCTCCGAAGTCTTACGACATCGGCTACGAATCGAAACCCAAAATTTTAAGTCGGACTAGTCTCTTAGCGCAGCGACGTTGTAGGCTGGGCTTTCCAGCCTGATGTACGGCTTGTCTTAGTACGCTTGTTCCAGGATCGCGATCAGGTCCGATTCGGTTGGGGATCGCGGATTGACGTCCAT
>JANPLJ010000568.1:0-3195 GCA_031426475.1 Pirellulaceae bacterium
GTTGCGGTTTCTTGAGCTGCTCGGCCGATCGCTGACTTCCAGCCATCTCCCATCGATTGGTCGGGAAATGCATCGCGAGGCGAAACGGTTAATGCATTGTTCGGGGGCGACGTTGGTGATACCGTGGGTGGTCTAGGCAAACTTGACGCAAGCTGACCAACGTTGGACGCAGGATTATAGAGTCGTGCCAGTCCAAGTCGCGATAACTGTTGGTAGACAACCTCCGGGCCGCTGTAGAGCCCTTCGTCAAGTTCCCCATCCGCAGCATAACAAACGCCGATCAATTGCGATTTGTCGTTGAAAAGACCTCCGCCCGATCGTCCCTGCACGGGTGCTTTAGCAACTTCTACGTTGGATGCGCCAACGTATCGATTGAGTTTTGTAATGTGAGAATCACGGCGTGTTGGATCGGCTCCGTGATCGCATCCGAAACTGGATACAGCCTCTCGTTCGTTGAGATGAACCCCGCGTGGCAGGAGCGGAGCGACGGCGACGGGTCGCCCAGGCCGAAACGCTATCAGACCGATATCGGTTTCGTCACAACGGAAGTCAACGACGGTTGCTGGCAGCGTGACGAGTCGACCTTCGATTGGGACGTCGACCGTTAGCTGGCTTTGGGCATTGAGTTCGCGGAAGAGATGCCCGCAGGTAAGCACAAGGGCTTCGTCGCCATGTTGATCGATAATCGTCCCCGATCCAAAGGATGTACTATTTCCACTTTCAATCTTGATGCGAACCGTTGCGAGCAACGGATTGATGCTCTGCGGACTAGACGCAACATGGGATTGCGTTGGTGTAATTGGAGTTGGGGGCGATACTTTTGGCGTTTGTTGACCAGCATTTCCCGATAGCTTCGGCAAGCGTTGGACAAGCTCAGGATAACTCAGTTTCCCAACCATACGATCCACTTCGCGTCCATCTTGCATGACGATCAGAGTTGGCAGCTGAGTGACTTGCCAGCGCTGGACGAGAGTCTTTTCACGATCGACGTCGATTTGACGAATCAACCAACCTTGCTCGGAGAGCTGTTCAATGGTTTTGCTCATTTCTTTGCATGGCTGACACCATTGGGCAGAAAAATTGAGGAATACGTAGTCGGAAGTTTGATTGGCGTGCGACGTCGCCACTAGAATGACAACGATTAGAGCGGCAAGACAAGCTTTAGCGATTGACATGAGCTTCGGATCCTCCATGATCCGCGTTATGATTGAGTGCTTGACCCTTTGATCCTCGAGCGCAGCTTCGGGAGTTTCTCGATTGTTGAGGCATCGAGACAAGATGAACTTGAATTGAAAACGAAAAAATCTTGGAAAAAGAACCGCTCTTGACACAGGTTTGGGAGATCTGCACGACCGTTGCCAGCGAGGAAGCGGCCAAGACGATCGCCCAAAAGCTCTTGGAATCGCATCTCGCTGCTTGCATCCAGGTTGCGGGGCCGATACGGAGTTTCTATCGCTGGAAAGGCACCATTCATGACGATTCGGAATGGAAGCTAACGATCAAGACCAGCGAATCAAAGCGGGATGCGTGCTGGGACGAGATCCGGCGAATTCACCCGTATGAGGTCCCCGAACTGTTAGCAAGCCCGGTCGCGAAGGCCTCCCCTGAATACACACGGTGGCTGCACGAACAAACCGTGGCACCGTCGGTTGGCCAATCGACCAAGCCCTGGCATTTGCGGATTGCTAGTCGACCACAGAACACAAATCCTGGAGATATGACAACAATCGATGGTCAATCGATCGAGACATTCCAGCTTCCAACAGGGCCGAGCCCGATGTCGGTCAGCTTCGAAAGTGTCGCCGATATTCTGTCACGATTCCCGAATTTGCACTTTGAGCCCGACGGCGCGTTTACCTGGGGGTCGGTCGAGCGTCGCTCGAAAGACGAGCGGTTGTGGCAACTGGACGGAATGATTTATGATCGAGAAAACCGGATTGAATATGTAGAATTGAAAGGAAATTGCGATCTGACGACTTGGGAAGCGTTCGCGCAAGTCCTATCGGGTGTAGAATATGAGCCATTGGTTGTTCAGTGGATTGATAAGGGAATATGGATAAGCGAGCCAGACTTCAGAAGATGCATCGTATAGTTTCGACGCTGTTGTTATTCGGTATATGGTTTGGCGGTATCGATATCGTGTCGGGAGAGCCTTTGCCAGATCGGTGGAGCGTCTCTCGTGGCGATCCTGGATCACAAGGTGTCAGTCACTCGAAAATGTCCAAACAGCCAACGCTGCTTTGGGAGCATTCGATCAACACGACTGCATTCGAGACAACGCCCATCATCGTCGATGGACGTGTGTATCTAGGAGACCTCGATGGCGAATTCTATGCTCTGGATTTGACAACTGGCAAGGAAATCTGGAAGATCAAATCCGACAGTGGCTATGTTGCAGCCGCCGCATATCAAAATGGCCGGTTGATTGTCGGCGATTTCGACGGGATGGTCCGATGCCTGGACGCAACCGACGGAAAAGAGATCTGGAAATATGAGACACAAGGTCAAGTCTATGGCGGAGCCAACTTCTACAAAGACTTGGTGCTGGTCACCAGCGAAGGTGGAAGTCTGTATGCGATCAGTTTGGCTGATGGCAAATTGAAATGGGAGTATGAAACTGGAGATCAATTGCGTTGTGCTCCGACCGTTGCTGGCAATCGCACTTTCTTGGCCGGTTGTGATGGCAAGCTGCATATCGTGGATCTCGACCAAGGCACCAGTATTGGCGACGGCTTATCCTTGGAAGGACCGACGGGTTCGACGCCGTCGACTCAAGGTGATGTCGCCATCGCGCCAACGCATGCTGGTACTGTGTTTGCTTTCAACTGGAAAGATGCGAAACAGCTTTGGGTCTTTTCCAATTCAGAGCTTTCCCAAGAAATACAATCGTCGTCCGCGATTTACGAGAATGCCGTATTCGTGACGACTCGCAATCGTCGCTTGCTGTCGATCGATGCCAACAATGGGAATCTATTGTGGGAGTTTGCGTTTCGAAAACGATCTGACGCTTCACCGATTGTCTGTGATGGTCGCGTATGGATCGGTGCAGCCGATGGTCGGTTGTACGCAGTCGACCTGCAGACCGGCAAAGAAGTATGGCTTGCCGAACATCAGGGCGGATTCAATTCTTCCGCGGCAATCGCGGAAGGGAAGCTCGTGATTGCTTCGGACAAAGGAAGTATCTACTGCTACGGG
>JANPLJ010000569.1:0-11137 GCA_031426475.1 Pirellulaceae bacterium
GGCCCACAGAGGGCGTCCGGCTTTTGCGTCAACCTTTATCAAGCTCGGGCGGCCATTGTAGAACAAATTTCCTCAATTGTTCCGCGTCGCCAGTCACTACGGAACAATTGAGGACAATTGTTCTACACTGTTGCAAAGCCGGACGCCCTCCACAGTCCACAGATTGTCACTGAATCTGTCGATGGGCTTCATACGCAACGATTCCGACCGATACTGCTAGGTTCAAACTTCGTACTGGACCTGGCATCGGAATAGCAAGTGCCCGATCGGAGTGCGTCGTCCGAATACTGTCGGGAAGGCCACTCGTCTCGCTGCCGAAGACGAGCACATCTTGCTCGCGATATTGCACGTCGGTGTAGGTTCGTGTCGCGAATTTAGTGAGGAACCAACATCGATCGATGTTGATTTGATCGAGCAGCGCATTCCAGTTCTCGACGGACTCCCAGACTAGATGCTCCCAATAATCGAGGCCAGCTCGTTTCAATTGTGTTGAATCAAGCCGAAATCCTGTTGGTCGAACGATCCACAGTTTCGCGCATAGCGCAACGCACGTTCGCCCGATGTTCCCCGTGTTTTGAGGAATCTCGGGCTGGAATAGGACGATGTGCAGTCGAGGATGGTAGGCGTTGGATGTCATCAGTGTCTCTGTATCGCGTCTCCGGCGTTGCACACTATAATGTCCTCCTGTCTTTGAACCATCGCAAAATGAGCCATCGCCAAATGGATACCTTTCAAGAAGGTATCTGACACTTATCTATCGCCGGATCCTGAACGGTTCCGCACCCTACACTAGAAATTCCGATGCCAATCCAAGTTACGTGCCCGGGCTGCATGGCCCGATTTTCGGTAAGCGACAAGTACGCTGGTAAAAAGGGTCCTTGTCCAAAATGTAAAAAAGAAATCGTCGTCCCCGACAAATCCGAAGAAGTTGTCATTCATGCACCCGAGACGTCAGGGCCGAAGAATTCGCAGGGCGTGCCTGTCCTAAAACCGATTAAACGAAAAGAGTTCCGCGTTGGATGGAAGACGCTTGCAGGGGCGGCCGTCGGAGCATTGACGGTTGTCGGCATCGCGATTTGGATTCGATTGAGCGGCTCGCCTCCGCCGACAAGTTTGCTAGTCTTGGGGGCAATTGCGTTGGCACCTCCCATTGTGATGCTCGCCTACACCTTTCTTCGCGACGATGAGCTCGAGGGCTATACCGGTAGAGAATACCTGGTTCGGACGGCGATCTGTTCGCTTGTGTTCGCCGTGACTTGGTTCCTGTACTGTGCGATTGCACTCTATCTTGACAACAAGAGTCTCGCGGAAGTCCCTGTTGTTCAAATGGCTATCCTCATGGCAGGCATGATTGCGATCGGAACGGTCGCTTCATTGGCAACGTTGGAATTAGAAGCAGGTCAAGCTGCCATGCATTATTTGACGTACTTCGCAGCTACTTTTTTCCTTTGCCTCATCATGGGAGTTGAGTTAGCGGAGCCGCTTGCCAAACCACTCCCCAAAGCAATTCCTACGGCTAATCCACCGATGCGAGTGCCACCGCCAGGAATGAACAAGCAAGGATCTCCGGCTACGAATCCAGCCAAACCGGCAATCAAGCTTCCTCCAACCACACCTCCGGTGAACGCCACCAAGGCGCCGGCAAAGTAGGTTGCAATGTCGTCGAGAATACCGCCGGCAATGCAAAAGAGAATCGATCGCTGGCTCGAACATCAATGCCTTTCGCCAAACGAATGGCAGATTCGGCCGGTCGTCAATACGGGTCAAAGCGTGGCACAGATCTGGCGACTTTCGCCCCATGCTGCAGATATTGACGATCCGTTTGTAGCGATACGACACGAGCCATCCGGTGAATGCGAGACCAGCAAATGCAACATTCAGCTTGGATTTGCGATTCGAAATTGGGGCTATCCAAGTCGCGATCGCAAGTCGATCCAAAAGATACTGTTCTTTCAAAAAGCCCTTCATATCGGTTTGTTAAAAACAACCGCAACGGGTATTTCACTTGCCGGAGATTTTCGACACTCGTCGATCGTACCGGACGTCATGGCTTGGTCAGATCAATCCTGGTGTCTTGAGTACGCATCGTCGATATGGACCATCGAAACATGGCGTCCCGGAATTCCAGTCGATCCCACGACGGTCATTAGCGATGCATTGTTAGATCAAGCCTTTGATATACTGGAACGACTTCATGCCATTGGACGACAATTGGGAATCCAGCGAGTGGTCTCGCCCGGTCTCGTGGAACGAACAAAGCGTTTGGACCATTGGAGCTCGGTTGACACAAGCTCTTGGAGTCAACGAATCGACGAGCTTGAGGCGCGGATTTCGACAATCCTCGAACTCAGCGTATGGAAAGACATTCTTAGCCGAACACTTGATCGACTTCGCGAGAAAGAAGGACTCTTGCGTAGCGAGCTT
Source organism: Pirellulaceae bacterium (assembly GCA_031426475.1). Classification (GTDB taxonomy): domain Bacteria; phylum Planctomycetota; class Planctomycetia; order Pirellulales; family Pirellulaceae; genus JAIYDQ01. The sequence continues at coordinate 2,425 of JANPLJ010000569.1, forward strand.
CAGCGACTGGTTTCTTCGCCCGTTGATTGCCATTGGATTATTCGCGATTTGTGGCGAGAAAACATCTTGGTCGATAGCGAGCATATTTCGGGCATCATTGATTTTGGGGCCGCGCGCGTCGACTGGCCCTTCCTTGAAATCGTTCGGTGGCTCAGCAGTTGGCTTGCCCCCAACGATCCACGGATTCCCAACATGTTGGAGGCGCACAATATGCTATCCATGGCGAGAGACTACCGATTCTTAGATCATTTATCAACGATGCTTTCATTGCTTCAATGGTTTCAATGGTTGTTGTTTGCGAACATATCGTTCGAGGGTCGAGAGAATCGCGTTCGAGCTCGAGTTCTGGAACTCGATCGTCGTTTGACCAAATTCTGTGAGTAGCCGATGTCGTAAGACTTCGGAGGCAGCTCAGTAGACATAGCTTGAATGGCGTTCACGCAAGTAGCGGAACGGCGCGAGCCGTCCGGTGAAGTGCGAGAGTACTCAGAAGAACCAGACGGCTCGCGCCGTTCCCCTTCCAAAACATCGCTTTAGCTGTCCCTGTTAAGATGCGCTATCTAGGGTGAGATTGGCTATTCAAGGGGCGTTTACCAAGAAAGGCTTTGGAATATACCGATACCCCATGAAAGGCATTGGATATTTCCCTGTTCAGCGAAGGATCGCGACGATGAGACAGCAAAAGCTTTACGGATTTCTTCTGAGTGGAGCTCTTTCAGCGGTTGTTTCCGTTGCATCATCACAACATTGCGATGCCGGCTGGCCTGAATTCAAACAGGAATGTCATACCGATAAGCTTCGTAATAATGCCTGGCCACAACCGTTCCGTAGCCAGGATGCATCTTCCGTGATCGCCCCCTTTGAAGTGATGAAATCGAATGGATGGCGTGAATTCAATACGATTCCAAACTCCTTTTTTAATGGTACGAATCAATTGACCGACGCTGGCCTTCTCAAGGTTCAGCAGGTTTTAACGCAGTCGCCGCAAAACCGCAAAGCGATCTTTGTTGTGAAAACGGAATCCCAGGAAGAAACGGCTGCACGCGTTGAATCGGTCGAAATTGCCGTTTCAGGGATGATTCCTGTAGGAGATTTGCCTCCGATCCACGTCACGGATATTTCACCCGGCACATCGTCTGGTACCTACCAAACGATCGTAAATCGTGCCTTAGTCAAGACGACCCCAACGCCACGACTTCCAGCATTTAAGTCGTTAAATGCTCCTTCGCAGACCCAGGTTGCTCCGAACGCTGGTCAGCCTTCCGGAAAATAGGTCGTCTTGTTGACTCAAAGAAGTATAAGGCACCGGACTCTGTATCAGATCTAACGCTTTTAACTCATGTTCCAACGGTAGGGATGCCGATTTCCTACAGGTGGGCAGGTTAGCGATCTCGATTTTCCAGCGAAAGGTTTCCCGTGATTCTTCGATTGACGAATGTCGTTCTTGGAACCGTTTCTGTCTTGATGCTGTCTGGATGTACTACGACACCAGGCGCTCGATCGTCGATTTGGCCTACCAAGGGGGTCAATGACCCGACTTCGATTGGAAGTCCTGGCGCGGTTCCATCCTCTTCCTCCATTTCGTCGAAACTCGGCAGTACCGCTCGAGGTGTAAAGGGTCAGTTTTCGACGATGGGCACTGCCGTCACATCGGCTTACGGCAAGGCTAAGACCGCAGTTTCCTCGGCATTAATCCCGTCGACAGCCGCAACGACGACGAGCACTGCAAGCGACCAAACAACGCTTGCAAACAACTCGTCGAGCAACGCCGCACTGGGTCCAGAGATCAATGTCATCACCGGCCAGATGTACGAGTCCAATGGTCAGTATGCCAAGGCGATGGATTACTACAGCAAAGCGCTCGAAGCAGAATCGACGAACGTTGCCGCCCTCTCGAGCATGGCCCGCTTGCACGATCGACAAAACAATACCGATAAAGCTGTTGAATTTTATCAGCGTGCAATCAAAGTCGCACCTGGACAAGCTTCGTTGCATGCTGACCTTGGGAGCGTTCATGCTCGCCTGGGACAAACGGCAACCGCCAAAGAACAGTATCAAAAGGCAATCAACTTGGATCCCAAGAATCGATCGTATCGATCGAGTCTGGCAGGGATTTTGGTCGACGAAGGACAATCCGACAAAGCCGAACAAGAGCTTCGGCAGGTGGATGGTCCAGCGATGTCGAACTATCAAATGGCTTACCTTTACATGAGCCGACAGAATCTGCCCGAAACTCGCCAGTACCTCGCGAAAGCACTCGCCATCGATCCAAATCTGCAGCCAGCTCGCGATATGATGAACTCGCTCGGCGGTCCGCAGATGGCACAACAGGCGAGTGGAATGATGCAGCAAGCGAACCAACTCTACCAACAATCCGGCCAGATTTACCAGCAAGTCGGGCAGCTCGGATCTGCGGTTCAAAACGCCTATTCGCCGAACAATGTCGCAACCGCACCAGCGGCCGCGGGTGGCACCGCGCCCGCCGCCGTGGTACGATAGAATAGGTCTCTCACCAGACCAGAACGAACGCAACCGAATCCTTCAAGGATTCGTACACGATTGGAAAAAGCGTTGTCTTAGGCGGTTTCCTAAGATGGATAACGCATGAGGATCCTCCTGGTTTTCTTGAACGCGAGAATCGGCAACTTCTGCGATGGGACGTGACTTCGTCGAGACAGTCTTTCGTCTCTTAAAAGCCGATGGTTCATACACCGAGCTAGCCGCTCTTCTGATCGCGAGCGTTCTTGTGGGCCTTGCCTGGCCCTATCGGAACGGTCCGCTCGCATGCAGGCTGCGAAGTCTACTTCCGTGGATGATCCGGCATGCAGTGCTTCTAACAGGCTTATTGACATTTGGCATCGCTTGGGTCGCCGTTGCGATCAACGATCCAGCCCCCCAGGTTTCTGACGAGTTCGCGAACCTGCTTCTCGGTGATACACTTGCGCACGGTCGCTTTGCAAATCCACCTCTGGCCTTCCCTGATCATTTTTTCTCGTCAGGTGTTCTGCAAACGCCTACTTATTCTTCGAAGTATCCACCGGGACTCGGGGCGTTTTTTGCGTTAGGAATCATCTTGCTCGGCAATCCTATGTGGGGATCCTGCCTGAGCATGTCTATGGCATCGGCAGCTTGTTGCTGGATGTTTCAAGCGCGTTTTCAAGGTGTTTGGCCGTTGATCGGTGGCTTGATGATTGCTTTCCACCGCCAGTTTCCAGACAGATGGGTGATCACATATTGGGGTGGACAAGTAGGAATGCTCGGAGGGGCATTGGTCTTCGGAGCGACGCTTCGCCTAGTACAAAAAGCCAGCGTCATGAACGCGAGCGTTTTGACCGTCGGTCTCTTCGTACTCGCGATCAGCCGGGCATTTGAAGGGCTCGTCGTCAGCATCCCGTTGCTCTTCTATCTTGGTTATCTATCGATTGTCAATTACAAGTTATCCTCGCGAATTCGATGGAGGACTCTGATTGTCATTCCCGCAATCCTCGCCACGATGGGGGCCCTCTTGATTCTGGATTATCAACGCGCGCTTACAGGCAACGCGTTTCAGAATCCACACATCCTCTATTCAAGCCAGTATCTTTACCACCCTGAATTTCTATTTCTCGAGCCAACACAACCCAGCAGCTTGCTTCCCGAATATATACAAGCGGAGAATCAAGGTTATCGCGATCAGTTTGTTTTTATGAAAACAATCGAAGGCTTTCGGCGAATCAAGCTTCCGAAGTTAGCGCAGATTTGGACTTTTTATATCGGATTACTCTTGTCGGTTCCCTTGCTGATCTACTTCATCAAGAAGCCTAGCTCATGGGAATGGTTAGCACTGATCCAAGTGCTTCTCGCGATAACCTGCGTGCTGCTGACTTACGGAACATTTACGCATTATGTTTCTCCGGCAGCCCCAGCACTCTATGCCTTGATTCTGGCGGCGCTGACGCGTTGGTCGAGCGTTTACGGTCGGCCTTTTGGGTTCGGGAAGAAAGTGGTAACAAGCATACTTCTCGCAAGCGTACTGTTGACTTCGGCGAAAATAGCGTGGGGCTTGTCTCGACCACCTCGAATCGTCGGTGCAAAGTTGTGGCATCGGGAACGTCAGGCATTGCAACGAAAACTCGAAGCAGACGGTGAACGCCACTTGATTCTTGTGGTATATGAAAACCTTCGTTCGCCGGATTGGGTTTACAACGGCGCTGATCTGGAGAATTCAAAAGTCATCTGGGCAAGAAGTCTATCCAATGCATCTGACCAAGGCCTAATCGACCACTTCCCAGGGCGGAAAATTTGGAAATTGCAGGCCGGAACTGACGGTAATTCGCTGCAACCGTGGTAGGAACTTTCGAACGACAAGCCAAACTCTCTTGTTTCGACTTTTCTCGCTGAATTCGGCCAATCTGCCGTTGTTTTCGACACTTCTCGCTAATCGCCAGTATCAGATTGAACTTTAGCGAGCAAATAACCAAGTAAACTTGGACCGTGAAAGTTGAGTAAGGTTTGGGACGTAGCCACCGTCGCCAAGACGGTGGAAGAAGGGCCTTAGAATATCGATTTTACGAGGATTTAGAAGCTTCGAGCGTCCACGCTCTTGGCGAGCGTGGCTACGAGAGCTGGCGATCAGCGAGAAGTGTCCTGTTTTCGCGAATTTTTGGGAACGACTGTCTCTTTTAATCGCCGTGTCGAATTGAAAACGGGTCGCGATTGCGCCTACAATGTACGCCAATCAATCGACGAATGGTACGAAAGGCAGAAAGGCAAAAGGGGGGAATTCGAATGGCCGGGGAACTTCTTGGAACGGATGACAGTACGTTTGCAACGCGTCGCGACTATCTTCGGCTTGCTTTGGTGTATGGCGTCGGACCTCGATTGATGGCATCGTTGTTGGATTACTTCGAAACACCGGCGCAGGTGTTGGCCGCAAGTCGTACGCAGCTCAACGAAGTTGCTCGAGTAGGTCCGAAGCTGGCAGACGCGATTTGCAATGCTAGGCACGATGATCTGGTTGATCGCGTGATCGAGCATTGTGAGACTCATCGAGTTCGCATCATGATCCCCAGCGATGACGAGTTCCCGAGCTTGCTCAAGGAAATCGCAGACCCACCGCTTATGCTCTTTATTCGAGGCGAATTGAAGCCTGAAGACCAACTCTCGCTTGGCATCGTCGGGACACGGCATGCAACCCATTATGGTCGCGTTGTCGCCGAGGGACTCTCGCGATCGTTCGCTCGAGCGGGACTCACGATCGTCAGTGGTCTTGCACGCGGGATCGACGCCTATGCACATCGGGCAGCCCTCGAGACTGGCGGTCGTACGATCGCTTTCTTAGGGAGCAACGTTACGGACGTTTATCCTGCCGAGCACGAGAAGCTGGCCAACGAAATCGTCATGCAAGGAGCGGTGATCAGTGAAACGGATCCCTTCAGTAAACCCAAGGCTGGTGTTTTCCCTCAACGCAATCGGCTCATCAGCGGAATCAGCCTCGGTGTCATCATTGTGGAAGCAGCCCAACGTTCAGGTGCTTTGATTACCGCAACGCATGCTGGAGACCAAGGACGCGATATCTTTGCCGTTCCGGGGCCCGTCAACTCACGCATGTCACAGGGTTGCAATCGTTTGATACGTGACGGAGCTATCCTGATTCAAGATGCTCAAGATGTGCTAGAACACCTCGGACCACTCGTTGAATCCGTTCAGATTGCACCGGATCGAGTAGTACGAAATCCCGCCGAACTCAAGTTGAATGACCAGGAGCAATCGGTTTTACAAGCGATCGAAACGGTACCGTCTGACCTCGATGAAGTGATCGTGCGAAGCGGGTTGTCGGTCTCGCGTGTTCTGAGCACCGTCAGCGCTCTCGAGATGCGAGGTCTCATCCGTCGAGTCGGCGGACGCAGCGTTCAACGCACGTAAAAGGACCGCTAGCTGCCTGGGAACGAGCGTAATCGCCCTCATCTGGTTCCCAGGCTCCTGCCTGGGAACCCACTGAATTGCAGGCTCTGCCTGCCGAGTATGATACGGTCACAAGCGATTCGGGAGGCAGGAGCCTCCAGGGAAGTGCGTTCCCAATCCTGGAGCCTGGGAACGAGCGTATCATGCCAACATTTTTCTGTCCCCGATTTCCCTGTCTCTATCTCGACTGTCTATGACGATTGTTCCGTTTGTTCCGGCGAGTTCTTCGGCAAGTACACTCGCATGTCTTGATCGCGAATGCCTGCTTTCGCTTTAAAACCTAAGCTAAATTGTCCCCACGTCGTTCTCAATAGAACTGTTTTTGCAAGCGGAGATCCTACGATGGCCAAGGCCCAAGCAAAAGTCATTCTTCCCAGCTCCCTCGACAACTTCTTCGATGAAACGGGATATTGCGACGACGAATCTTTCGAAGCGAGAAGAGCTTCTCGGCTCCGCATTCGACGGGAAGCCTCGATGCGTATCGAAGAAAGTCCCCCTAGTCTTCAAAGAATAGACCGGGACTGGATCGTGATTGTCAAAGATATTTCTCGAGTCGGAATAAGCTTCTTGTCCCATGACTTGCTATGGCCGTCAGAAAAAATCTTCATTCGATTTCGTGGCCGACAAATCCGCGCGAAGATTGTTCGTTGCCGACAGCTTGGACCGCAGTGTTGGGAGTGCGGCGCCGACATGTTCTATTTCAAGAATCTCGAGGAAGATCAAGAAGTCTCAGCCTAGGCTTTGTTTCTAAACAGGTAGCTACGCTCGCCAGAGCGTGGTACTTCGAAGCGATTCCCACGTTCTGGCGAACGTAGCTACCTTAAATTCGATCTTTAGAAACAAAGCCTAAACTCGAACATCGCGTTGACTCGGAAGCGACTATTGTTTCAAGATGGCCAGATGCTTTCGCCATTCCACCTCGTCCAACTTGGGATAGTCAGTTCGCAAATGGACGCCTCTCGACTCTTTTCTCGCAAGTGCGAACGTCGACATCATGAGTGCGACGGTCAAAAGATTCTGAAGTTCCCATCCGTCGATCGATTTAAATGATTGCGAGAGAACGAAGCTTGATAAATGCTTCGTCGTCTGCAGTGCATCTTTCAAGCGATCGGCTCGACGCTGTACTCCGACATTGCGCCACATAACGCTTCGCACGGAATTCCGGATATCGGCAATGTCGATACTATCGGGATTGTGCGAGCTGATTTGGCTACTGATGGGGAGGACGATCGGATCCAACCGAGCTTTGGTCGCTGCTGCAGAAGCACCTCGCCCTGCCGCTGCGCCGTATACCAAACCCTCTAGAAGACTATTGGAAGCCAAACGATTGGCGCCATGCAGGCCACTGCTAGTCACTTCTCCCGCAGCCCACAAACCTGGCAATGATGTTTTTCCCTCGAGGTCGACCGACGCGCCACCGATCATGTAGTGAGCACCTGGCCGAACGGGAATCGCATCTTTGGTTATATCCAAGCCAAAACTCCGGCACACCGCATCGATTCCTGGAAAACGCTGCCGAACGTGGTTGGCATCGAGATGCTTCAACGTCAAGTAGACACACGGGCTCTGGGTTTTTTCCATCTGCGTTACGATGGCCTGGCTGACAACATCGCGCGGTGCCAGTTCAAGTCGCGGATCATAGTCGCTCATGAAGCGATAGCCGGTAACATCGTTCAAGTAAGCGCCTTCACCACGGACAGCTTCCGTAATCAATGTTCGCGACGAGCCCGCGATGTACAAGACGGTCGGGTGGAACTGCATGAATTCCATATCTCGCATTTTGGCACCAGCGCGAAAGGCAACTGCATGGCCATCTCCAGTCGCAACGCGCGGGTTCGTCGATTCACGAAACACCTGTCCGCAGCCCCCAGTACAAAGAATCGTCTCCTTGGCCCAAATCAACATCGGTGGACCGCCTTGCTTGGATACGACCGCCCCACAACATCGTCCATCATGGGTAAGCAGGTCGATCGTAAATGTCGCTTCCCAAATTTGAACATGGGGTAGCTCTCGCGTATGACTCATCATCGCACGCATGATTTCTTTGCCAGTCGCATCGCCCAAAGCATGGATAATTCGCTGGTGAGAGTGTCCTCCTTCGCGGCCAAGCTTTAAAGAACCATTCTCGGCATCGAAGCGTGTACCCCAGTCCATTAACTCGGCAACGCGAGCGGGCGCTTCTTGAACGACCATACCAACAACTTCAGGATCACATAGTGATCCACCGGCGGTCAGTGTATCTTGAACATGATTATCAAAACGGTCCTCGGGATCCCAGACACTTGCGATTCCTCCTTGGGCGTAGGCGCTGTTCGACTCTTCGAGTCGATCTTTGGTCACGACAACCGTTTGCAGCTTCGGCGAGATCTCGTGCGCAGCTCGCAGCCCTGCCAATCCGCCGCCGATGATCAATACGTCTGTAAAGTAATGCATCATTCGATACGGCTCGATCGCCACTAAGTAACGCGGGACCATCGAGGTCCAATCGGGATCGAGAGCGAATTCGCGAGTCATGGCTCATCCTGTCTACGAACATCGGGACTCAAACCACGGTACTTTACCAGCCAGCAAAGGATAACGGTTGCGATTCGAGCTCTGTACAACCATGAAAAATGAAATTTGATCCGACACGGCTCTTGATTTTGCACTTGGTCAGTGATTATAGTGATTACATCGGGTTGCGTTACGCGACGCAACATGGTCGTTTCAGTGCCGCTCAGTCCATTCTTGGCTGAACGCGACGGAGCGGTCGAACACGTTTTGAGAGGAG
>JANPLJ010000570.1:0-3809 GCA_031426475.1 Pirellulaceae bacterium
GTCCGGTTCTTCCGACGTTCGAAGAACCGGACGGCTTGCGCCGTTCCGCTACAAAACTTTCCGCGATCGAATCCATACAAGGAACCATACTATGTCGCAGATTCAGAATACTCTTACGAATGCTGCAACGGCGACCAATAAAACATCCGATCAACGCGGTGGTGGCCTTCAAGACCTGGATCTCGATCAGTTTTTGAAGCTCATTATCACCGAACTTCAGAATCAAGATCCGCTGTCACCGACCGATAATGCAGCGCTGATGGAACAAGTTGGCCAGCTACGATCTCTCAGCGCTAACGATAAGCTCACGACGACGTTGACGTCATTCTCAATTACCCAAGAGCTGACAACTGCCAGCTCGTTGATCGGGCGAAAAGTCAATGGCATCGACGACGAAGGCTCGCCCGTAGATGGGGAGGTTGGTAGCGTTTCGGTAAAAATTGACGAGAAAGATCGAAACAATCGCCAAGTCAAGGTTCACGTTGGCGACAAGACTGTCGATATCAAGAATGTCCGTGAAATCGTCGAAGCCACCGCTTCTAAAACGGATGTTTAGCTAGCAACGTTAGAATGCTCTTCGCAGCAGATAACTTTGCCCGTTAAACACGGAAGGGAATCCGCTTATTCTTGGAGAGCATTGAGCGATGGGTCTCACCTCGTCATTAAGTACCGCGTTGACTGGCATGAACGCGGCCGAAGCGCAAATCGACGTTCTCGGAAACAACTTAGCCAACTCCCAGACCGTCGGCTTCAAAAGCTCGGAGGTCGCGTTCGCGACGCAATTTCTCCAGACGCTCTCGCTCGGTGCTTCTCCCACGAGCGACAACGGAGGTACCAACCCGCGACAAACTGGATTGGGCGTTCAAATCGCTGGCATTACGCCGAATTTCCGACAAGGGACGATCGACATCAGCAGCAGTCCATCGGACCTTGCGATTCAAGGCGATGGCTTTTTCCAAGTCCAGGGTGGACAAGGCGAAAAGCTTTACTCTCGAAACGGCATCTTCAAGCTCAACAGTGCCAACGAACTGGTTACCACGACCGGCAATCGCTTGCTCGGTTTCGGCATCGACGATCAATTCAATATTCAGACTTCTTCGCTCAGTCCGATCGTGGTGCCGTTGGGAACCGAGGCCGTAGCGAAGGCGACCACCGAAGTAACCTTGCAAGGCACGCTGACAGCCAAAGGCGATATCGCCGATACGTCAGAAATCATCGATAGTTCGGTGCTCGGGAATAGTGCGATCCCTCATCCGACTGCAACCGGCATTACCACCTCTAGCGCCAATCGGCCATCTTCAGCAAGTGTTGCGGTGGTCCATGCAGATGGAGGCGGAGATCATCCGGAAGGCGTTACATACCAGTACCGTGTTTCGTTCGTCGATGACTCTGGAAAAGAAAGTTTACCGAGTGATCCGATCAGCGTGACCGTCCCAGCGGGTAATGCGATTGCCGATAACACCATCACGTTGAATAGCCTTCCGAGCGGCGGAACTCAGTACTCGCAAAGGCGAATTTATCGCACCGCAGCGGGTGGTACCGACTTCTTCTTGCACGGACAGACTGCGGCGGGTGGTAGCTACGTGGACAGTGCAGTCGCTCTGTCGACAACCGCGCTCGATGCGAAGCAGCTCAACGGCAACTATAGTTACATGGTTACCTACTTTAAGTCAGGCGAAGGCGAGTCGCGGCCATCACCGTTGTTGGGGCCACAAAATATTGTGAACGGGCGAGTCTTCTTGGGGAACTTGCCTACACCACCAGTTCCACCACCAGGCGGCGGATTTCCAGCCTACGATCAGATTCGTATTTATCGAAACCTGGGCAATGATCCCAATACGTTCTATCTAGTCGACACTGTGGCGCCAGGTTCGGACTATACGGATAGTCGACTTGATTCAGAAATCAGTAACCTGAGCAATCTGAGTAACAAAAAGGTGGACCTCGACGGACCGGTCATCGACTCCAACACACTGTTGGTCAATATCACGAAACGCGATGGCTTCGACTATGCCAATCCGTTTAAAGAAGGTTCACTGGCCTTCAAGGGACGAAAGGGAGGTCGTATAAGCGAAGAAAAAACGCTTCAGGTGACCAGCACGACCACCGTTCAAGACCTTAAAAAGTTCATGGAAGACGCCTTGGGAATCCAAACCGACAGCGGCGACTCATTGAATCCGATCATGGCATCCAAGAATACGATTGTCGGAGAGGGAGGAACGATCAATCCAGGTTCGTTTATCAGCAATGGGAAATTGAGATTCGTCGCGAATACGGGAGTCGATAATGCACTCGGGATCGACCTGACGGGTTTTCGTCTAACGGATTCGCTAGGTAACGTCTCGACTCCCAATCTGTCTTTCGGATCAAGCCAGAAGGCAGTTGGGCAAAGTGCGGTCGCCGACTTTATCGCTTATGATTCGCTGGGGTTGCCATTGAAAGTTCGATTGACAGCAACGCTGGAAGCCCGGAGTGATTCGCGAACCACTTATCGTTGGTATGCCGATTCGCCGGACAACGTCGAACGTGGCAGCAACAATATTTCCGTTGGTACCGGACTGATGTACTTCGACGGAAACGGAAATTTTATCTCGTCGACCAGCGATACCGTTGCGATCAATCGCGCCGATTTGCCGAGTACCAAGCCGCTTCAATTCTCGCTGAGGATGGGAAACCTTTCAGGATTGGCCGCCGACAAAGCATCGTTGGCCGCATCGCGTCAAGACGGTTCGCCTCCAGGCTCGTTGACGAGCTACGTGATCGGCGAAGACGGTACGGTGCGAGGTGTCTTTAGCAACGGTATCACGCGTGACCTTGGCCAGATTCGACTAGCTCGCTTCGCAAACCCCAACGGTTTAGAGCAGCGTGGTCAGAACTTGTACGCCCAAGGCATCAACACGGGTCTGCCCATCGAAGGCCGACCAGGCGAAGACGGCATCGGAACAGTTTCCGCCGGTGCCCTGGAGTTGTCCAACACCGACGTCGGCGGCGACCTCGTGAATCTGGTTCTCGCAAGTACGCAGTATCGAAGCAACGCCCGAGTCATCACCGCCACGCAGCAGTTATTCGATGAACTGCTCAATCTGCGACGATAAGAAAAACCTCGTGCGCTAACGAAGTTGGCTGGGCATTCGACGCTCCGGTTGGGGTGACGTCTGACACACCGGTGCAGCGGGGCTGAGTATCTCGCTCCGGATGGTGGTGACCGGTGCGAGATGCAAAGACCATTTTTCATACTTGCCAGAAGCTGCGGTCAATGCAATCTTGTGAAGCCTAAAGTCCCGAGCGAGAAGTGTCGCAAAGTCCGCAATTTCGTTGGATCAACGCACACCGCAGATCCCTGATGACTACAATCTCACTTGCCAAATACAGGCGACCTATGTTGGCTTGGTTGCATTGGGGTACGCAATATGAAGAAGACCAAGAGCAAATCGCCTAACTACGTGATGATTTCATCCACACCAAATTTCACGCAAATCTACCAACGCTTAAAGTATTCGCCAATGCGACTTGGCGTGATACCGTATGCATAGCGCACCTAGTTTATCACGACTTTCTTTTATGAGGATGCTTCGCAAAATGTCCATATCCCTTCCTGTTCCTCGACGCAGTTTTCTTCGCCTTGGCGCGATTGGTAGTTCAGTTGCTGCTCTTGGTCCGAATTTAAAAAGAGCGTTCGGCGACCAGTCACCCAACGAACGACCAGTCTTTGCGACAATTGGCCTAAGAAACCAAGGATGGGCCATTACCGACAAATCTTTCAAGTTCGCTGATTTCGCGGCGCTTGCTGACGTCGATGCGAACGTTCT
>JANPLJ010000571.1:0-2187 GCA_031426475.1 Pirellulaceae bacterium
AGTTCTGGCGTAGCCGCGTTCGTAAGAACGTGGATGGAAGCGCTCCAGTCGCTCATTGCGACTATTCTTTCGCTTTGTTCTGCCCGCGAACTTCGTTCAGGTCCGCTTGTAGTTTCTCGTTGCTCTTCTTCATCGTCGCCATTTCCTTGCGAAGCTCTGCTAACTCGGCTGGCACGGTCGGTTTCGATTCACGGAGTTTGTCGATTGCGCGCTGGGCAGAAACCGCAATGCCTTTGTCGTTGGAATCGGTAAATGATTCCAAGATGGAAATAACCGTCGAATCCCCCAGCGACCCAATGGCGCCGATTGCCGACGTGCGAACACGAGTCATCGGATGATTAACATATCGCAGCAAGAAATCACGAACATCGTCTTTTTTCTTAAGGCTATTCGCGACGTGGCCGAGTGTCTCTAGGGCTTGCCCGAAATCGCGTGACGAGAAACGGCTTTCATATTCCGTTAAGACTTTCATGAGCACCGCTTTGTATGACGGATCATTTTGTTGCCTGATCGCCGCGATTGCTGCGACTGCCAACGAATTTCCGAAGGATTCAGACTGAAGAAAACCAACGAGTCGGCTTCGCGTCTCCTCACCTTGAAAGCGACCAAGAGCCTTGATCGCCGCGGCTTGGATATCGGGATTGCGTTCTTCGTTCAATATTTTCGCGATCAACTCTGGCGTATTCTCTGCGTACCGACCAACGATGTGCTTCACAATCGCCAATCGAACGCGAGCATCGGTCTGTTGCTTCCAGCTCTTTTCTAAAACCTGATACGCTTCTTCGGATTCATGCTTATCCAACGCATCTGCAGCTGCGATTCGTATTCCGAAAAATGAGTCTTCGTTCAGTAGTTTTTTAAGGACTTCAACCGACTCGTGAGTCTTTCTTTCGCCAAGCGTCTTGCACGCAAGCAATCGTCCGATCATATCGTCGCGGTTCTCGCTTTGAGCTTTAAGCATATCATTGGGTAGGTCAAAGGAGACATCGGCCAGTACGGTGTATTCCGGATCGAAGCGAACCATCGATGGCTTGCTCTTGAGCGGGACATAGAACGTTTCCTTCGATTTTTTGACCTCGATGGCATGATCGATCGCCTTTCCATCGACTACGAATCGCAAAACCGTAGGGAACTCAAAGAGCAAAACATCGCCGTCGATTTTCTGAGTCTGTTCGATAGTCACCTTGGCTAAATTCTCTTTCAGCAACCAAGCGTAGGTGATTTTCAAATCAGGATGTCTCGGATGGTAAAGCCATTGATCGAAGAACCGATCCATCGGACGGCCGCTTAGCTCTTCAATGACTTGTCGAAGATCGTCGGAAACAACACTCGTCAAGGCATGTTTTTCCAGATACGTTTTAATGCACTTGCGATATAGTTCAGGACCAAGTTGGCTTCGCAGCATGTGCAAAACCCAACTGCCTTTGGGGTACGATCGATAGTCAAACTGTTCCATTGCATTCTTGTAGCCTCGATACACAATGGGCTTCTTGTCATCTCTATGTCCCAAGATCCCGCGAGCATCGTTGAACAATTCGTACTTCATGGCATCCTGACCGTAGGCATGTCCTTCGTAAAGGATGGTGTAGAATGTTGCGAAGCCTTCATTCAGCCACAAGTGACTCCAGTCCTTGCAAGTCACGTAATCGCCGAACCATTGATGCGCCATTTCGTGGGCATCCAGTTGACGCGACGAGCGAATATTCTCGGTTGCCTTGTCGAAGATCGTCGCAGCCATCAATGTCGTCAAAGTTGTATTCTCCATTCCGCCGGCAGTGAAGTCATGAATGGTGACTTGATCGTATTTTGGCCAGGGAAAAGGCAGGCCGATCTCTTGCTCGTAGAACCTCATAATGTCCGGAGTATCGCGGAAGGAATTTTCCGCATACTTAAACAACGATGGCTGCGTGTAGAAGCCGAGTGGGACATCGCGATGCTGTTTTTCGAGTTTCTCAAGGTTCCCGGCGACCAGACAAATCAAATAGTTCGGGTGCGTCTTCTCGTGCAACCAATGAACAGCAATCAAGCCATTGGCGTCAACTTGTTCGTTCATGCGGCGACCGTTGCTCAGCACTGTCATCCCCTTTGGAACGTGACAGATCACTTCCGTCGATGATCGCTCGTTGGGATAGTCAAAGCACGGGAACCAATGTCGAGCTTCGTGCGTTTCGCCTTGCGTCCAAAGAT
>JANPLJ010000572.1:0-1584 GCA_031426475.1 Pirellulaceae bacterium
GAAATTAAGAGTAAGCGAACGCTTTTTCGCTTGTTCTCGAAACATTTCAATGCGTTGCTCAGCGATCTTGCAGAGGTCGATATCGCGAACTTCGAAGGCAATCATGCCCGATTCGATGCGTGCTAAGCGAATCAAATCCAAGATGAGGCTGCTCAGTCGATTGGCTTGTTCTTCAATGCGTTCGACGAATCGCAGTCGGTGCACCGGGTCGTCAAGCGCTCCCAGACGCAATGTTTCGGAGTACGCTTTGATCGAAGAAAGCGGTGTCTTCAATTCGTGCGAGACATTCGCGACGAAGTCTCTTCGCATGGTCTCTAACTGCCGCAGACTCGTTACATCATGAACGACGATGACAACCACGTCGTTTTCGTATTGGGCGATCCAAGAGAAACGGACAGATAGGACGCGACGCGGTTGACGTTTTGTTTCGATCTCTTGATCTATCGTTCGATGCGCTCGGAACACCTCTTCGACGCACTGCTCGACGACAGGATTGCGAACGAGTTCAAAGAAAGGACGATTGAGGAGCTCTTGATAGGGTATATCTAATAATACAGCCGCGGCTCGATTGGCCAGAAGCACCCGTCGCTTCTGATCGATCGCGACAATTCCTTCGTGCATACTAGCCAGCACAGCCGATAAACGATCGCTATTGGTTCGAAGATCCCCTTCGCGTTCTCGCAATTCGATCTGCATCTGATCAAAGGCGTTTCCTAACAATCGCCACTCCCCTTGCCAATGCACGGGGCTGAGTCGTTGTTCGTATTCACCCTTGGCGATCGAGCGAGCGAACGCCGTCAGATCTCGAAGAGGCGCGATGGCTGTCCGGGCAAATCCGATCAGCACGATCGATGCTAGCATGGCTGTCGCGAACGCGAACCAGACGAAGGTCTTTGAGAAACCACCGAGCCGGTCCTGGATGGGTGTGGTTTCCCTAGCCAACCGAAGGAAGCCTAGTCTCTCACCGTTTGTTGATATCGGCAAAGCAAGGTAGAAGTATTCTGTTTTTGTAGATCCACTCAGTCGCGTCGCTTTTCCAATCTTTCCCTGGGCGGCCTGGACGATTTCTGGACGCTGTTTATGGTTGTCCATCTTGGTACTATTGGCGTCGCTGTCGGACAAAACATTTCCTTCAGGATCGACCACCGTGACACGGATCTTGGTTTGGTCGCTAAATTGACGAACAACCTGATCCATATCGGCTTCGCGGCCTTCAGCAACACTCCCGAGAATCCTTTCCATGGTCGGTTGCAAGCCGCGAGCAGCGCTATGAAGCTCTTTGTCGATTTCGGTTACCACAAGCTGTCGATTCTGGCTTCGCGAAAGAAAAATGAGAGCCAGCGTCAATCCAGCCTGCAGTAGCAAGTAGAGTAGGACCAACTTCGAAAGGCTCGAAGAAAACTTCACGCAGTAAATTCCTTTGGTACGGTCGGTATATATCGAAACTTCACTGAATTCTAACGAATTCGGCTCCGCTCGGGCTTTGCCCAGACTGGAATCTAGGGTCTTTTGGATTTCAATTCGTAGCCGATGTCGTAAGACTTCGGAGGAAGCGCAGTAGACATCGCCTTTCGAGCTGCGTCC
>JANPLJ010000573.1:0-4547 GCA_031426475.1 Pirellulaceae bacterium
CTTTGCCGAATCGGTTCCTGAGTCGCGAACGCGACGGCATGGTCTTCAGCGTCGCGACGGTTTCTCATGTCGTCGCGTTCGCGACTCGCGGCTACTGGCATTATTGATCTTCAGGGCACCGGTTCACTCAAATTCAGCGTGGCCCCATCGGGGGCGGCATCGATAGCCGCTTGAAGCGAATCGAAAACGCCGCGTTCCATTCCAGAGACGGTGATCGAAGGACGCCCGGAACGTGTCTCCGTAGCGCCTTTCTCCGCTCGCGTTGACGAATTCAGCAGATAAAGAACCAAGATTGCCAACAGAAGATTTTTTGAGAACACCCTATTTGCCTCCTACGTTGTTCGCATGGTTGCCGTTGGCGGAGTATAATCTTTGATCGCCCGTTTTTCTGCCTGCATTACATTATAGAGGACAACTCCGATGCGCCGCAAACTCTTTCTCATCACCCTCTTCGCTGTCACCCCGATTTACGCCGTTGAAGACCAAGGCAAGTTGCTTTTTCAAGACGATTTTCAACGCATCGAATCGCAGGAGACGAAGGACGATCCCGGGAATGGCTGGGGGACAAACAGCAAGAGCCGTGCCAAGGGGAACAAGCAGGTCGATCTGCGGGATGGAGCAATGTATATCTATATTCATGCTGAGGCTGACCACGCGGTTTCGGTCACACAGCCGGCCGTTTTCACCGATGGCGCAGTCGCGATGCGATTCATGCTCGAAAACGAACGCGATAGTCTGGGACTCGACTTCGCCGATTTAGAATGCAAAGAAGTTCATGCCGGCCATCTTTTTGCTGCGCGCATCAGTCCCAAGCAAGTCCAGTTACAGGATCTCAAGACGGGCAACATGCGACTGGATATCCGCGAAGCTCGGCAAGCCAAAAAGACACTCACCGCCGAACAGTTGCAGGCGATGAAAGGCAAGGACAAAACGGTTGCACGTCCACTGGAGCTCAACAAATGGCATGATTTGCTTGTGAGTGTCAGGGGTGATGAACTTTCCGTGACGATCGATGGTGAACATGTCGGTAGCTTCCAATCACCAGGCGTCGCACATCCCACCAAACGATTACTACGTCTTTCTGTGCCGCACAACGCTGTCGTCGATGACGTCAAGATCTGGCAAAAGAAGTAGAGGGGAACAAGCCTCTTTTGCAAAGCGTACAAAATTGAGACGTGTCAAAATTTCTCGATCGTATAAAATACGTGAAACCGGGAAGCAAGCCGACATTATAGCGAGAAACACAATTTCCATGCTTCAGGATTGGTCGATGCTACGCTTCAAGGTTGTTGTTTTAGTCGCCGGAATGGTGCTGGCATTCTGCCGTCAAACAGCACTTTATTCGCAGGAACTTTCGTCGGCTTCGTTGCTGGAGTCGTCTTTTCAAGCGTTAAGTGATGGCAAAGTTGAGTTAGCGCTCGAGTCGATAGGAACATTGGTCGATGGAAACAGTAGCGCACGAACGCCACTCGATAGCGAACTATCAGCAGTGGCCGGCGGACTCTACCGCGAGCTGTCTCAGCGTTCGAGTGACGAACAGTATCGGTTGCTCTATGAGTGGACGATGCCGGCCAAGAATCGGGCCGCGATACGCGTTCTGACGACGTTGGTTCCTCAAGTCGTCCCGCCTCAGGAGTTTGCTCGAGCTCTTGGCCAGCGACCGCGAAAGGAGGCATTTGCCGTTTCATCCGTCGGCGAATTCCGTGGCCTGTTTTGCAGCGCATGGATGCTTGTGAAGACAGCGGAACAGTCGGGCCGCTTGCGACTTCTGACGTCCGAACTTGAGACGATGGCCGAGAAGCGATCGCTGCAAGCAGATTTTCTTTTCGCGTTGGCTAGACTTGCGGATACGAAAAACGCCGATCCGAAATCGCTGGAGAGCGTTGATCGCATCGCTAAATCGCTCGAAGAAACGGAAGCGAATCCTGAACAGTCATCAACCCAAAGGTTCGAGATGTGTTCGCAGGCTTTAGTTCTTGCTGCGGTTGCGGCGAATCATCGTTCCCTGCGGCATCGAAGTGAAGCAATTTTGCGATCGCTCGACGAACGCTCGTCCGTGACAATGTCCCCCTCCTGGCGAGCATATTTGAAACTAGCGTATGCGATCAGCGTGCAGCTTAACCGCGGAGAGTCCAGTGCCGAAATCGTTCAAGAGAATCGGTTGAAGTACTGGATCCCGGCGTCCGGCGTAACAGCGGATCGAGAATCTGCTGGCGCTGTCGCGACGACATGGCTATCTCAAGACGAGCATCTATTGCATCTGGCGGGCTCGGGAAACGATCTCCTTTTCCTTCGCTACCCGATCACCGGGAAAATCCATTTTCAATGTGAAACGCAATCGGGCGGAAGTATACGAACCAACGGTGGTCTATCGTACGGTGGACTTCAGTACGAGGTCTTGGGCAACTTGCAGCGGCTGATCGTTCGGGATTCAGGAATGAATCAACTTGCCTCGAAGCCGTGCTTATTCGTTCGCCGTTCAGCGCGCGCCGAATTCAATCGTGCGTCGATCAACGCAGAATCCGATGGTGCAACGTTTTCGTCGAATCTGCATCCGATGTGGACGGACAACTCGCAGACTGGCACTAGCCCTTGGTTGGCACTTCGTAGTTTCGGTGACCATCGACCACTCTTTCGGAACCTCGCATTGAGCGGAAAAGCGACGATTCCGCGAGAAGTGCACTTGCTTGGACAAAATGAACTCCGTGGTTGGCGAGATTGGTTTTCCAATCCAATTCAGAATGCCCGTGAGACGATCGATTCCGATATTGAAAAATCAAGTGGGGAAAAGGGCTCTCAATCGCTCGCCAAGAGTGAAGCCGAATGGTTGATCAGCGAAGGCTTTCTCCAGAACACGAATCGACAGCGACCGGCTGAGTCCTCGGCGCAAAGTCTATTGACCTATTTTCGTCCGTTGCAGGACGGAGAATCGGTTCAATATGAGTTCTATTATGAGCCAGGTGTATGCGAGGTTCACGCCGCCCTTGGTCGTCTCGCCTTCCTGATCTCCCCCGAAGGCGTCAAGATTCATTGGGTTACTTCAGGGAAACGCGATTGGACGGGTTTGGTAGAAGATAACGCGGTGGTGGAACCATTGAATCGTCGTGGCCCCAAGTCTTTGCCGCTCGTGGCAGGCGATTGGAATCGAGTTAGAATTGCTCGAAAAGCCGATCTTGTAACGCTTTCGCTCGGCGATACAGAGATATATCAACGCCAGATGGATTGGGGCGGTGATCTGCCGTTTGGCTTATTTCGATCGACCTTCTCCGCCAAGGTTCGAAATGCGATTATGACAGGGGATTGGCCCGAATCGTTGCCTCAAGAGCTAGTCGACAATCCAACAGCCCTCGTCGATGAACTACCGAAATCGGCTGACCGTCTCGCCCTGAACTATATCATCAAAGACGCCTTTATTTCAGAGAACGTCTTCGAGACGCATCGACGAGCGATGTCGATGAAACCGATCGGACGAATCGCGTTCCTGACACGTTGGATCCTTCCCAACGAAGGACGTGCAAGTATTCGATTATTCGGTGATTTCAGCCAAACCGACCCGGCTCCGATTAGTCAAACTTACGCGGACGATCCAAGGGGTGGCCGTTTGATTTCTCCGGTCTATGATCTTTTGGATATCATCGAGCCCCCCTCGCAGCTCGATAGCTTGGAACAGAAAGTGAACGCTATTGCTGACGCGAAAGATGATCTCCAAAGGCGATCGAAACTTGCTTTGCAGTCGATGATCCAGATGCAGCGAAACGATCTCGCTGCTGCCTCGTTGACAATCGACCAGTTGCATCGCCTAATGGCTGATTCTGAATCAAGAACGCTATCCGAGTGTTGGCCGGAAACTCTCGTGGCATACCGTGGCGTTCAAACTCGCAAGTTCGAGCCGATTGAAATACTCGTCGCCGATCTTTACTCGCAGAAAGCCGAACGATCACAAGACTCGGCTTGGAAAACGCATCTCGCTGCCTTAATCGGAAGTCATCGTGTTTGGCAGGCAAACAAGGACATCGAATTCTCCGAAGATCGATTTCAGTCGAAGGATTGGGTCTCGGTGACTTCGAGTTCTGCAAGTTCTCGTGGTAACGGAGCCCCAAGAGCAAACTGGACGCGAACATCCGATAGCGTTACGAACTATGTAGGACACGGCGACGAATACCTTTTCTATCGCAGTCCCGTCCAAGGGAATTTCCAGGTGGAATGCGATGTTACGCTCCCAGTTCAAGGGACTTGCTCGTTGATGGTCGCTGGCTCGATCTTTGGACCAGCAAGTAAGCTCAGCGAATTTGACCATGGAACTTTTGGCAACGAAATGCAACCGCTTCCCTTATCCGCTCCTTTAGAGAAGTTTGATCCATGGGTCCATTTGCGATCTGTCTATAACAATCGCAAAAACTCAATGTATATCAATGGTCGACTCCTTTGGTCCGAAACCAAGAATCACTCGATTGATCCCTGGATTGCGATTCGAAGCAAATCACCGCGCTTCAATGGTTCCGTTCGCAATTTGCGATTGATAGGCACTCCCGAGGTTCTCGAAGTCG
>JANPLJ010000574.1:0-2947 GCA_031426475.1 Pirellulaceae bacterium
CCCACACGATCTATATCTCCCCCTCTCCCCGTCTTCGGGGAGAGGGGGCCGGGGGGTGAGGGGCTTACGGCCTGAACCGCAAGATCCTTCCGATACTCCTTAGGCGCAAGATGAACAAACTTATCCGGAAAGTAAACCACCATCGGAACATGCAGTCCCGAATTGCAAGGCCAGCGTTTGCTGCGCGGCATCCCGCTTCCGTGATCGGCGTAATAAAAAACGATCGTATCACCAGCCAACCCCGCGTCTTCGATCTCCTTCAATCGCTGGCCAGCGTCCGCGTCTGCTTCACTGACCTTGTCATAATACTGAGCCCAATCCTCACGGACCTCTGGAAGATCAGGATGATAAGCTCGCACACGCATCTTCGCCGGATCGGCAATCTGAGTATGCGGCCGAGTTCGAATCTGGCTTTCGTGGCTCTTCGTCGAATTGAAGACGGCGAAGAAAGGTTGACCATCTCCGCGTTTCTTCCAATGCGCAGCGCCCGAAGATTCATTCCAAAGGTCTTTCGGTTTCTGAACGTTGTAGTCCTCTTTGCTGTTATTCGTGCAGTAATACCCAGCCCCTCGCAAGTACTCCGGATAGAGCTTGATCTCCGTGGGAATCGGGACCATCGATCGCATATGCTGGCCGCCGCTACTGGACGTATAAAGCCCCGAGATGATCACCGATCGAGCCGGCGCGCAGACCGGGGCGACCGACCAAGCTCGGCTAAAGATCATCCCCTTTGCAGCAAGAGCATCGATGTTCGGCGTCCGCGCGTTCGGATCTCCGTAGCAACCCATCTCAGGACCATGATCTTCGCTCGTCAGCCACAGGATATTCGGCCTATCCGCCCCAATCGCAATCGGACAAACCAAGCCAACAAGACACAACAGGAAGCCAAAACTTCGCATCGAAAAGCGAGCATTCATGCAGCACATCGAAGAAACCTTATCAGAGAGGAAGGGACGGGGCACCGACCAAGAGCCGGAAGCGTAAGCGACGGACTTAACAAGATTGTAACAACGTCAAAGCCTTCCCGAGAGTGAAAGCTAGGGTCAAACCCCGACGAACTACTCCGTTTTAGACACATCTTGGGAACGTTTAGGCACATCTTGGGAACGATGATTTTCGTGTCCATAAACCCCAGCGTCTCCGTCAAACCAACCCTTCGCCAAGGATTTAGTCGCGATAGCGACGGCAGGGTTTAGCCTGGGGTGGAGTGAGCGCTAGCGAACGGAACCCCAAGTTAGCTTGGACAATTGGATTGCGAGTCGCGAAGCGACGGCATGAGGGCTGACGAGTTAGTCCACATTCATACCGTCGATTCGCGACTCCTGTTATTTTTGGTCGCTCTTGTCCTGGGGTTCCGCTGACAAGAATCAATCAACGTGGAGCAGCGGCTCTGCCCGCTGCAACAGTCGTTTCCCGCGAACGGAGTCGCGGGGCCACGGGCTCGAAGACTCGCTCCAAGCAAAAAACGAAAACTAAAGATGTGCCTAAACCTGAGGATCTATTGGCGCTGATCTACAATCCTCGATCGCACGCCGGCCCGCAACCACCTCCCAACTGCGACCTCCCACCAAACGACCACAATCCACCCATTCCCCCCTCCTTACCGTCCCATAACCGCACACTACTTCAATAATTCACCCCCTTGACCGCCTGCTAAACCGGAAAATCCGTCAGAAATTACGCCAAAAACTATTGCAGTTAAGCCAGAATCGAATAAGCTAGCCGCTTAGGTCTAACAATCCTTAGATTTTTCCTAGTTTCTCTACACCCGTTTTCTAGTTTCTCTACACCCGGAGGTGGCAATGAAGTCTTTTTTACGGTGGACCGCAGCAAGTCTGGCTGCAGCCTTCCTAGTCTCTGCTCCACAGCGAGCATTTTCTCAGACGACCTGGACAGGTGCGAATAGCACCGATGCACTCGATCCAGGTAACTGGAGCGCGGGTCTTCCAACGGCCGCCGCGAATGCAACGTTCGCGGACGCGGCGTCTGGAACGCCAAACGCCAATTCGACGATTACCAATCTCAGTGGCCCGATTGGCGGAATTATTTTCAACAACTTAAATCCAGCCGTAGTCGCTGCAACACGCTCTAACTTTACGTTGAACGGTGGCCAAATCCAACTGGGCGGTCAAGTCCTCATGGGTGGTGTCATTCACAATGGCACTCCTACCAACAATCGTTTGATCATCGATACGATCAATAACGATCTCCAGTTGCAGGGAAACATTAGCTTCACTGTCAACACCAACGGTACGAACAATGTCAATCAGACCCAGCGCCGTTTGATCGCCAACGGGGCCATCTCGGAACTTACTCCGGGAACAATCCTTACCAAGGTAGGTGCAGGGCAGCTTAACTTGAACAACGGGAACAATTCGTTCTCCGGGATTCAGTTCAACGGAGGTGTGCTCCAGGCGATAGAAGTCGGTACGCCAGCCGGTTCCAATAGTTCGATTGGAACCACAGCTGAACTGCGATTCCAAGGTGGAACGCTTCAGTTCGCCGGTACTGGTAACCAAACGCTCTCGCGAAATATATCTTTCGTAGGTGCAACGAACCAGGGAGCTGTTCTTAACGCTGCTGGCGTTGGCGGAGCGAACTCGACGTTGACATTCAACGGCGGAATCAACGTTATCGGTGGTAATGGTGCTCAGAGGACGTTGACCATCGGTGGTGGTAACACTGGTAACAACACCTTTGTTACCGATATCACGAATCAAGTGATCGCTGCGAACGCGGTTGCCATTCAGATGGCAGTCGCCAAGTCGGACGGTGGTTTGTGGATCTTGACCGGTAACAACACCTACAGCGGAGCGACTCAGTTCAATGCTGGTACGCTACGTGTTGGTGACCTGTTCACTAACCTAGGTACCAACAGCTCTTGGAACTTCAACGGTGGTGAGTTGAGCTACAGCAATGGTGGCAACGTCACAACTACTGTTTCCAA
>JANPLJ010000575.1:0-2562 GCA_031426475.1 Pirellulaceae bacterium
CAGGGACGGATCGACGGACTAGGAAGTCCGTCGTACGACAAAACGTGGCGTCAACAAACTAGTTGATCTAGGCGACTGCCGTCAGAGCGTCAAACACGACCGGCATCATGTAGTTGCTTGCCAAGTCGATTCTGAGATTGCGGCAGCTGCTTATTTGAAACTGGCGGGGATCTTCACGCGTCAAGCAAAGTCCCAGAAAATGACTATCGCCCAAAAAACGATAGGGGCTAACCACACGTCGCGAGGCTTGACCTTTCGTATCGACGTAATCGAAAACGACTACCAAGTCATCGGACTGTTGAATAGCTCGGTTGATAAGCAGTTTTGGATTGATCATGGCACACTTTCGATGGGAGTGGAAAGGAATTTCTTTCGCTATTCCAATCATCGGGAAGCTCTGTGACACCTTCGGTCACGTGCGATCGAAAATTGTGGTGCTTCGCTAGCGGAATGGCGCGAACCGTCCGGTTCTTAAAACGTTCGAAGAACCGGACGGCTCGCGCCGTTCCGCTAAAACGTATTTGTAACCCCCAGGTCTTCGCGGAACATGTCGTTGGAGAGTTTCATGTAGTGGTAGTGTGTGGCGCATTTGAGAATATAAACGAATAACGCGGCCGTTTCTCGCCGGGTTTTCCAGAGCCGTAGGATTCGCTTGCGATACTCCTTCCGAAGCGAGGGTTCCTTGACCTGTTTCATCAATCGCCAGTACAACGCCACACATCGCGTTAAGGTCCTTGCCTGGTGAACCGCCCACGCTCGACGGTGTCTTCGCCAATAGGCTTGGCGGGCTTTATCGAACTGAAAATTGCGATCCAGGTAGAGTGAGTCGGTTCGATCAAAAAACGCACCGACTGAATTGAGCTCCTTCATGGTTCGCATATAACCATCTCGAAGTGCTTGCCTAGTCATGCGCAGCGGAAGGATATTCGTTCCGAACTCGGACGTGTCTGCTAAATCCAATCTTGAGTCTTTGCGAAGTCGATCGTAAAGCGGCGTCTTGGGGATCGCTGTTAGCATGCCGAGCATAACATGAACGACTCGGGCTTCTTGAACGAATGCTGATTGATGATCGAAAATCGTTTCATCATCGTTATCGAAGCCGACGATCATACCTGTCCAGACTTCCATTCCAGCGTTCTGGATCCGATGAATCTTTTCGATCATCGTGCCGCCCGCCCGTAGATTCTGGAACTTCTTGGTCTCCTGAAGCGATTCTTCTTTCGGGCTCTCAACACCAACGAAGATCGCTTGAATGTTGCATGCGACCATCAGTTCCATCAGTTCCGTATCGTCCGCAAGATCGAGCGAAGCCTCGGCAAAGAACGTCAGCGGGTATCCGTGGGTTGACTGCCAGTTGGCAACGTCTTTCAAGATCGGTTTGATCAATTGTTTATTCCCAATCAAGTTGTCGTCGACGATAAAGGCAATCTCCATATTCTTAAGTCGCAGCGATTCCAGTTCTTCGAGAACTTGGGGCGTTGCTTTCAAACGAGGCCGCCGACCGAACGTCACGATGATATCGCAGAACTCGCACTGAAAGGGACATCCACGCGAGATCTGAATGCTTCCAAAAAGATACTGGTTCATATCGAGCAAGTCATAACGTGGAGCAGGCACGCCACTCATATCGGTCTTGGAGGGCTGTTCGTACCGTGCTTGGTGTGAGCCGGTTTGCTTGGCTCGCAAAAACTCGGGCCATGTAGTTTCCGCTTCTCCGATGAAAATCACGTCGGCCAGTTCGCCGAAGTAGTCCTCATGAACCGTTACCCACGGTCCCCCGACAACCGTAAAAATATTGCGGCGTTTTAATTCAGCGAGGATCTCTCGCATTCGTTTACGTTGAACTGACATGCCGGTCAGTCCCACAATATCGGCTTGACCGAGCAGATCAAAGTCGATCGCTTGAACATTTTCGTCGACGAGCGTGACTTGATGCTCGTTTGGTGTGAGAGCAGCCAAAAGAGGTAGGCAGGCGGTCGGTAAGTTGGCTTTTTTTCCAACAAGAGGCAAAGCGTATTCGAGTCCCCAATACGATTTCTCAAAGCGCGGATTCACGAGAACAATACGAGCCATAGTTCAAAGCCTTCGATAACCAAAAAGGGTAAGGAACTGGACACTTCTCGTAAGTCCTCGATTCCTTCAGAATCTCCATTGAGCTAGCAATCGTTCTCGCCAGTCAATCGTAGGTAGTTTACCATCGGCCGCGGCATCGCGTTCTTCGATGATGCGTTGTCGTAGGTGGCTCGGTGAATTCGCAACGGCCATCTCAAACGCTTTGACCGCTTGAACTCGATCGCCAGCAGCTGAATGAACCATTCCCAACGCTTCCTGGTAAAACCAGTCGCTAGGTGACGTTCGAAGCTGAGCTTCGCGAAGGAGTTTCAAGGCGTCGCGTGCAGCTCGAGGGCGTTCTGCAACGATCGCCAGCGCATGAAGCACACTCGTTTCCAATTTCTTCGGAGCAATCTTGTAGAGCATACTGGAGTCTTGCTTGGCCCGTGCCCACTTCTGGTCGGCCATCGACAACCACCCCCGAATCAAGAAGGGCTCACCGATCTCGAG
>JANPLJ010000576.1:0-2304 GCA_031426475.1 Pirellulaceae bacterium
GTGCATTGAATTGGCTTCACTGCAATCGAGAACGGATCGGCGATCGAACTGTGACGGCTTCTTCATCTGGTAATTTCGCGTCGGGACTGGCGTTCGCTTGCTTAAAATCAGACCGACGGGCAATTATTGTCATGCCCGACAATGCTCCCAAGGTCAAGTTTGACCTTACCCGTTCGTTTGGTGCCGACATTCGCACCTATGATATTGCCAAGGATCACGAGACGGGTGATCGCGATCGTCTTGTGAAACAGATTTCCGAAAGCGAACAAGCGATTTCCGCTTCGCCCTACGACGATAATGCGGTTATCGCGGGGAACGGAGTCGGAGGAATAGAGATCGCTGACGTGCTCTCCCATTTGAATCGACGACTCTCCCATTTTATATGTCCCGTTAGTGGAGGAGGGTTGATGGCCGGACACGCACTGGCCATCGCCGATCGTTTTCCAGAAGCGTTGCAAATTGCCGTCGAACCGGATGGAGCCGACGATTTTGCTCGATCGATAGCGACCGATGAGCGTGTTTCGGTCAATCGACCGCAAAGCATATGCGACGGCCTCTTGTCATACGACGTCGGAAAACACAATTGGCCGATCCTTCGTCGTCACGTCGCGGCTTGTTGCACTATCTCCGATGCGATGACCGAGCAAGCTATGAGCTGGCTATACGATCATCATGGACTGGTCGTGGAGCCATCCGGAGCCATTTCAGTAGCGGCTTTGCTAAGCGGCAAGATCGATTTATCCGGTCAAGGTGACATCGTGGTCGTGATCAGCGGTCGCAATGTCGATGAAGATCGATTTCGGAAATGCCTTGCAAGTTCAAAAGAGTTAGCTACTTAACTCGCCTCCTTTTTTGCGGGTGCAGCCTTGTCGTATTCACCTGAAACGGTCGGAGCTCTTCGCGCGTCCAAGTCCATTGGCTGAGAAGAGCGAGCAGGCTGTTCGGTTAAAATGCGGATGTTTTTGAGTCTTATCGCACTCTCAGTAGCCTTGGGTTTATTGCCTACCGAATGAATCTTGAACGCAAGGTAACCTTCGCGGTATTTTTCGTCGATCAAATTGCACGTTGGTACGCCATTGACCCAGACCTTGATCGTTGAACCGATGCACTCAATACGGAAATGAGCCCACTCGCCCATCTTGAACGCGTCTCGAGCGCGAGCGTCATCTTTGAGATCGAAAAGCCATCGCCATGAGTTACCAAAGTCATCGAAAACGCCGCCGGTCCATGAACGCGGCGTGTTGTCGATCTTCACTTGATAGCCATTCAATCGAACTGCCGCCTCGGCAGGCGCATCGGAGCATCGCAGCAAAATGCCGCTGTTAAACGAGGGGTCATCTTTCAAATCCAGCTCGAGGATAAAGTCACCGTACTTTTCTTCCGAGGTGACAAAGGTGTGTTCAACGGTGTTGATGCGTTGTCGCAACACCATCGCACCATCCTCGACAACGGCCGGCGCGGGGTCTCGCAAGGCCACGATTTTCCAACCATCAAGAGTCTCACCGTTGAACAGCGATCTCCAGGGGAGGTCTTCAGCCAAGCTCCGAAAAGGTGCAAATCCAAACGTGACGGCGATTGCAAGAAAAAACCAATATGCGATTTTCATGTTGTGGTCTAAAAGATTATCGAGGCTTCTTGTCATGGAACGGATCCATCTTGTTTCAGGGTTTTCTTGGATTTCTTCTTCGGCGATTTGGATGGCGATTCGCCTGAAGTGTTGGTGTCGGTCCGCGTGTATTGCTGTTTGTAGTCGAGGCTGCGTTGCCGGAGTTGGGCAAAGATGCTCGCGTAGTTGGGGTCAGCAGCTACGTTGGTAAGTTCGGTAGGATCGCGCTTTCGATCGTAGAGTAGCTCAGTGCCGTTTTCATAATAGTTGGCGTAGGTGTAGCGGTTGTCACGCACGCCGAACCAAGTGGCGATGTTCGCAGGATTACTGTGATGCTCGACGTAGAAATCGGTGCGCCAGTTTTTCGGAGGCGTACCTGCCAGCAACGGCTTGAGTGAGGAGCCCTGGTATTTTGCTGGGATCGTGATGGCCGCCAGATCAAGAATGGTGGCGGGGATATCGAGACTCACGGCAGTCTCTTTAAGCACGCGACCACGCAGGTCTGGCTTTATGCGAGGGTCATACACAATCAAGGGCACATGGATCGACTGGTCATAGTGCGACCACTTGCCCTGAAAGCCGCGATCTCCCATGTAGTAACCGTTATCGGCCGAGTAGATCACAATGGTGTTTTCATCGAAGCCTTTTTGTTTTAGCGAGGTCATGACGCGGCCCACGATGCGATCCATTCCAAAGAG
>JANPLJ010000577.1:0-5951 GCA_031426475.1 Pirellulaceae bacterium
CGCCGCCCTCCTCGCGGTCGTAGATCCGTCCGCGCACCGCGAGGCTACCCTTGAACCGGCGTCGCCACGAACAAGAATCGAGCCACCATCCATGTTGGTGCCGATTCCCGTTAATCTCGAGCAATCGCCGTCGAATACCAAGTCCGGAGCTGGATCGCCGATCAATTCAAATATGTCGTCCATTCGAACCGACCGCGCATCCACGATCAACTTCATGGCTCCGATTTCGGCTCGACTCAATCGCGCGAGTGCCAACGGTAGAATCGCCGACACGTCGCAAGTTGCTTCAAGCACTCGCTTGGCTCGCAACGTGAAGGGGCTCGAATCGTCGTGAAAAAAAGATTCCATAAATCGCGATTATAGATGAAAAACTCACTGTCAGCGTCTGCCGCGAAAGTTTATCGCTAGCAATTTATCAGCGTAGTTTACCGAAGATGCGGCTGATCGGGGTTATGGCGGCACTCCACAGCGATGAAGTTGTGCATTTTGCTGAAAGGCTATTCGATTGCCCTGCACAAAACAGCCGATTTTAAATGATGTCGTTTCGATTGCATGCGACAAGGTTGGCAAAGAATGCTGACGACGTTCGAGGAAAATTTTCCCTAGGTGTTACGGATGGCATATAGCTCGCAGCGAAGCATGCGGGGATGGATCCTTGCGATCGGCCTCGCCGGTGTTTTGACCGGTGTTTTTTGGTTCATGCATGGCTACTCACTGATCCTTGTGCCCGAGTTCGATAGCGCGCGGCAAACACCAGGATTGGCAGAAGTCACCTCGAAAGCGCCGTTTAATATCGCTACCGATAGCATTCGCGACGAACGGATCGAACTTGCGGTTCCCAACCGAACATCGGATTGGTTGAACTATCGAAGTCGCCCTGCAACGTCGGCACTCTCGTCCATTGAACCCAACGCCAGTGTTCGATTAGCTGCCCCTCGCGTCGAAAGCGTTCCGAGCTCGTTCGACCTTGTCAATACGCCCGAGGGAAGGAGACCACTCTTACCTGCGACTCAATCCGAGTCAACGATTCAACCCGTTTCGGTCGGTCGTCCGGCGCTATCACCCCCTAAGCCGACTTTTCCACCCCAGGGTTCCTACGGGGGTAGCCATCGCCAAGATACATGGCCCCAACCGACACAGCTCATTGCGGAACTCACTCATTTAAAGCAACTCGCGGAAGAGTCGAGCAACGCACGCATCGCAATCTGGGCCGCCGAAATCGTTTCAGCAATTGACCAGCAGACGGCGTTGCCAAGTCACGATCCTTCGGTAGCCGCAACAATGGACCAGCTTCAAGAACTCGCAACCAAGGCGATTCAGGCTCCGTCAGCCAATCTTCATTCGGATCTCGTTGAGCAGTTGCAAACTCGAGTCGCGCACGCCGTGATACGTAGAATCGCCGTATGGAAAGCGGTATGGGATTGCGCGTCCGTTCCAGCAGGTCCGCGATTCGTTTCAACTCGCCCAACTTTCGATTTGAGTCGTCTGGTCGAAAGCATTGAACGCGTCCAGCTAGAGATGTTCAGTACTGGTGATGTTCCAGGCTGGGTATCGTATCTTTTATTGGACGATCTTCGCCGACTCTCGCTCGGTACCGACCAGGATGTACAGCTCGCGACGAATACTGCGCAAGTCGTCCTTGCACGCATCACATCTTCCAATGTCGATTCCGTTCAACGTCGCTTTTTAGATTCCGAAAGCGTTCGTGAACTGGCTGACTGCCTTCAACCGCTCGCCGTTGCTCCCGTCGATTACAATGCACTTCTTGTAGATCTTGAGCGATTGGAAGAAGATCCAGAACATCGCAGTCGTTCAACGCTGATCTCGGCGATGCAGTCATTGCGATTTGCCTATGATCCCAAACAGGTTGCGATCAGCCAAGCCATCGACACCTATTATCGCAATGCGAATGTACGGATCGCTGTTGCAGCCACTTTCATCAACCGGTTGTTGCCGGCCAACAAAACCGTACAACGTCCCGTTCGTCAAACGATCTTGGGGGCTGAGACTCGAGGTAACAGCGATGTCAATACAACACTCAAGGTTCGCTTAAATCCCGATGTTAGCGCGTGGAATTTGAACCTCGATTTGAGTGGCAATATACAAAGCTCCACTCGAAGCTCGCGAGGGCCCGCGACCTTCTTCAACTCTTCACATGCAGACGTTGCAACATCGCGTTCGATTCGTATCACTTCCCAAGGCGTAAAGGTTGAGGCGAGTCAGGCGGATGTTCAATCCCAAGACTCGCTTCGCGGGATGCAAACAGATTTCGATGGCTTGCCATTCATCGGCGATATGGTCCGCCATTTTGCTCAACAAGAGTTCAAGGAGAAGAGAGGCCCAGCCCGTCGCATCTTGCAAAAGACAATTGCAACGCAAACCGACGCAGAATTCGATAAACAACTCGACGCCAAATTGAGCGAAGTCGAAAAGTCGTTTGAACAAAAATTGATCGGACCTTTGCGGAATCTCAATCTCAATCCGATGGTCATGGACCTTCAAACTACCAACGAACGATTGATCGCGAGGTATCGCCTTGCAAGCGACAACGCGCTGGCAGCAAATACACCGCGACCACAAGCGCCTTCGGATTCGTTGCTGAGCGTACAGATTCATCAGTCGGCAATGAATAACGGGTTCAGTCAACTTGGGCTTTCTGATCACGAATGGACTCTTCTTGATCTCGCTCAGAAACTCGCCTCCCAGTTTGGCCAGGAACCGATAGCCAACCTTCCTGAAGATGTCCCCTCAGATGTTCGGATTCGCTTTGATGGCGAGCGTCCGATTCTGGTCGAATTTCTGGACGGGCAATTGTCATTAACCATGCGATTTGCAAACCTACGACAGCCCGGCCGGATCGAATTGAGCGACTTTGTCATCAAGACCCACTATGTTCCTGCGGTTTCGGAGCTGCAGGCCGAGCTGGTTCTTGAAGGCGCTCCAAGCGTTGGGGGGGATCGGTTGAGCATGCGGGAGAAACTTCCACTGCGTGCGATTTTTGCAAAAGTCTTTGGCGCTAGATCGACCATTCCAATGGTGAGCCCGCAGCTATTGAAAGACTCCCGTGTCGAGGGTCTTGCGATCTCCCAGTTGATCCTTGAGGACAACTGGCTCGCAATCGCAATCAGCGAACAATCCTCACCCAATGTAGCAACTCTTCGCTCGATGCAATTGCAGCGCTAAAGATTCTAGGGCTTCGTCCCACTTTAAGTTTTGGGTTTCAATTCGTAGCCGATGTCGTAAGACTTCGGAGGAAGCGCCGTAGACATCGCCTTTCGAGCTGCGTCCGAATTCTGACGAATTCGGCTACCCACTCTAGAATCTAAGTTGGATGAGGCATTAGGGCGAAAGATTGAGTCTTGGTTTACGGGATCGAATCAATTCGCTTTCGTATGCTTCGCGGACCACCGTCTGTTCAGCCGGCGAGCCTTCCCGAAACACGTGCATCTCCAACGTCAATTTTCCTGATGCGTTTTTCGAAAGATAATCCGCCAAACTTTGTCGGTCCGATCCTTCGAGATGCTTCGTTAGCCGCTCACGAAGATTATTGGATTGGCCGATGTACAGAAACCCCGTCGCGTCACGAAATATATAGATACCGGGCCGCTTAGGGAGCGATACGATGCGATTCCTTGCTTCCTCCACCGACATCGTTAGGAAATCTCGCTTCCAATCGGTGACTCGAAGCACCAATTCGGGCTTAAGTTGCCGCGATTTGCGCAATCGAAGCGCGGCCTTGCGAAGCGCATAGACCTCGGACTGGTGATCGATCGCCTGAGCATATTCATCGTATTGCTTTAAAAGGACGGGATCTATGAGGACTTGATCAAACGTCACGTTGCGTTCATCTTGCATGCGTCGGGCTGCGATTTCCGCGGCAACAATAGAGTCACCATATTCGGTCTGCTCGCGCCGAGTGGTCTCAATTTGCAGTTTTCCAGATTTGCGTAACCGAACCAGTTCCTCCCAGATTCGTTTCTCGTCGACTTCTGGAAGCGTTTCGTGTACAGCATCCACGATTTTGCTCCGCTGCGAGTCCGCCAGCATGACTTCATCTAAACTCCAACCGTCATGCTTCGCAGCAAAGACATCTTGCAGGAAAGTCGAGGTTAGCTTCGTCGACGAGTCTTCGTTTGCTTGAATGCACGGAGCGAATGTACCGAAGCTCATCATCAAGAAAATGATAAGTCTGAAGGGTAAAGTTTGGGTGCCGAAAAATGTCATGAAGAGAAATGGCTCTCGGTCGTTAATGCGGCGTTGCCGATTGCGTATTGGATCGATTGCGATATCGCTTGAGCAATCGATCTATCCATTCCGGTTCGACGAAAGCCAAGTTTGCAACAATCATCATCAACCCAAATGTGATCATGCCAAGAAATAATGCAATCCCACCATGCACGGCAACAGCCAGTCCTAAAATAATCAAACGACTCCAACGCTGCCAAACCAAAGCACAATAAAAGGTCTCCCAAAATACAGTTACGTGCGTCAGGATCGCGCCGACAATCGGGTAACGTCCTATCCAGGTAAGATCGACTGACTGATACTCATAAGCGACCGCCGAAAACCACATCGCCGTCCCATCCCACCACATTTCACCACGCAGTTTCGCAATGCCGCCAAACAAATAGACAATGCAAAGGTGAATTTGAATCAATCGCGTCGCGACTGTCACCATTGAACTCGGCTGGGCGGATGGAAAAAGCCATTTCACAATGGGATTCGACTTCGATGGCGATATCAATCGCTTTGAAAGGAATGCGTCAAGGCTCATAACGCTGCCTGCCGGCGCTAGCATCAAATACATCGTTAGCATCATGACGACTTGATCGAGCCCAAAAAGAAAACCGGTCATTCGATGACATACCATCAGTGTCATAAACCAAACCAATGGAATGGTGAACCTTGTCAGTAAACCAATACACATGCAGATCGAAGCCACGATCGCAACACTCTGATGCGCCAAGAGCAACGGCATTGAATCGATGTTCCAAAGGTAACTCCAGACGAAGTCATCCCGATGCAGTTGCTGAATCAACTCGCTATCGACCAACGCGCTCTGTCCCATAAAATCCGCCAGCCTTAAACACCAGACCGTGTGGATATAGGCAAGCATCGCTCCGGTTGCGATACGGATCAACGCAAGCGTCGTTGCGGACCTCGGGTGAAACCAAAAGAAGTTCCAGGAATGGAGTAACACGTTCAAGGTTGAGGCAGACTTTCTAGAGGTACTGCTGACGCATCGCCTTCCGAAAGCTCAACGTAAAGCCGCGGATCGGTAAGCTTCCAACGATCGACGAGGATCTGATATTCGCTCGGTAAGATATGTTCAATTCGTCGAAGCGTCGCTTTGTGAGCTGGATATGTTTGAGCGAGATTGTCTCGAATCGATTCTTGAAGTTGTTCGTACTGTTGTCGATCTCGCTTCCACTGCGCCAGGATTTCTTTGTCGATCTTTTCTTGATCGGCAAGTGTTACCGGCGCGAACTGCGTTTGATAGAACTCCGAGAGCATAAAAAAGCGATGGTAGAGCAAGCGTGGCCAGTCATGTTTTCGATCGGGGAAAACTCGCCAGCTCGAATCTGCCGAACCAGCTCGACGCGAGTCAACAACAACCGGCCGCCCCGCGTTGGAAGTTGCGATCGCACTTTCGGAACTCGAATCCGGTCTCATCTCACATTCCAACAGATGGGATGGGCCAGGGTTGGGAGCGAAAAAGGAGTATCCATGACTGAGGTACATGAAATCAACATAAGGCCGGGTCGCCATTCGCAACACCCGCGCCTCTTCCGCCGCATACTTGACCGGCGACTGAGAAAAAAAACGCAAAGGCTCAGCTAGGACTGCCAGTAGGTGAAGGACTACGAATACGCTGATCGCAAAGCACCACTTTCCTCGAATGGTTGGCGAGTGATCGATAGAACCGATCGCGAATTCTCCAGATTGTGGGC
>JANPLJ010000578.1:0-3389 GCA_031426475.1 Pirellulaceae bacterium
CTTGGTCGAAGCTTCTCCCGACCAGTTGACTCACAAGATGGTCTCACGTGCTATGAAAGGACGACGACTCACCAGTCACACGAAAGTGATCCTGCAGCGAGCGATGACGAAAGCTTCAGGAAAACTCTATACGCTTGCTGAGCTTTTCAACTACCGATGAATCGCTTTGAGAGGCGCGATCGCTTCGTGCTTTAGCAGATAATCGCTTCTTTGTTCAATGAAGGCTCGCAAACTCGAATTGCGTCCTCCATATCATGTGGAAAGAGATTGGTTCCCAATTTTCGAATAGAGTACCAAACTCATCATCGAAGGATCGCCGTTTGCGTTGAGCAGATTCAGCGTCTTGTAACCACTACCGTAGGCCGGAAAAAGCAGCTAATTGCGGTCGTTCGTTTGAAAAAGATAGTCTGCGCTGTTCCGGCAATCGGAAACCTCGTTGTTTTCGTTTCCTACCGCCTTGATTTTAGTGGTTCCATTTCTATGAACGACCAATGTAATGGAGTGCCGTTCCATTTCGTTTGAGCGATTCAATATGGAAGTTAAACCAGACTTCTTTTCGGCCATTGATCATGGTCTTCTGATTATGGTCTAGCCCCTCAACCTCAAAGTATTCATGCTTGATTCCGAGTTCGGTTAGCGCTGCGTGATATTCGCGGACCGTTGTAAGATGATCAGGATCTTCTGTGCCGCAAGCGACCTGAATTCGCAGATGATCACGAATGTACGCTACATTTTTTTTAAGATTCCAATAGGGATCATTCGATTGGAGGCGTTCGACATTCTCTCCCAAGTAATCGTTGGGAAGACGAGAAGCATCCGATACGTGATAGACATTTCCGCTTTGATTAAAGAGCGAGCAGAACATTTGTGGGAACTTCATCGCGAGGTGCGTTGATCCGCGGCCACCCATGCTGAAGCCTTCGATACAACGACCGTTTCGATCCGCAATGGTACGATAGGTTCTGTCGAAATGCGGAATCAACTCGTTGATGATGTTCGTCTCGGCCAAAAATCGCCCGTCAGCTGAATCTTGATACATCGTTGATCGACCGCCGTTTGGAAAGACAATGATCATCTCCGGCCATCGACCAGCCAAAATGCCTTCATGTAGCACGCTGGCCGAATAGACGCTCTTGCATTCATTCCCGCCCGCGCCATGCAGATGATAAATCACGGGATACCGGCGCGATGCGTCCTTGTCGTAATTCGGCGGCAGATAAACGCAATAGCCGATATCTCGTTGCATCGATCGATTGTGGTAGGTGTGATGAGTCACGCCTTCAGGCAACTCGGGCACTGGATCAGTTACCCACATTTCATCTGAGTTGGCTTGATTGCTTTTGGATTGTTTTTGGGCCCGGGATTGCGCCATGGCCGTTGCCGCCGACAAAGACATCATCAAGCAGAGAATGGAAGTGGTTCGAATCACTGTCAGGTTGAACATAAACATCCTTGAATGGAAGGGATTTAAGTAGTGTAGGCAGAGTGTATAGAATTCTACCGTAAAATACGGCAAGCTCGGCCAACCTACGCCTTACAACGAGAAAAATCGGTAAAGTCCGATTTGGATCGACTTGGACTTAGCGTCTCTTCGTCATCGGATTTCTGCATTACTTCCGTTTTGACCTACTCTTCAACGAATCCTTGAGTCGTTCCTGGAGGCACAATCGTTATGACACTTTTTCTCTGCATGATCATCTCCAGCTTGGCGGCGCTTGCCTGTACGCCTGCCCTGGTCTCATGCGCTCCAAGGAGAAACCGGCGATCTCGTGCTGGAACCGCCTTATCGATGCTACCGGCTAGCGAAGCGGATTCATCATCCATAGCGGACCGTGTTCGCCAAACGAGGCTTGCGATACGGGAAGCCGAGACAGGCCAACGTCGACTTGTCGAAGTCTCCAAGATCGTCGAAGAATCGAACGACGTGATTTCGGTATATCTCACAAGCGTTGACGAATCCGTACTTCCTGATTTTCGTCCCGGGCAGCATTTGATCATCGAACGTCCCTCGGCTGTCAATGTAGTGGCGACGAGTCGTTGCTATACGCTTTCGAACAGCCCTCAACAAAAGCCGTGGCGTATTACAGTGCGTCGAATGGATTCGACCAACGATTGGACCAGTGTAAGCAATTGGATCCATCGCGAGCTGCGAGTTGGAGATCGACTGCGAGTCCGTGGTCCACGAGGTTCCTTTACCCTCGACAAAGCTGACGCGGCGAAACCTGTCGTATTCGCCGCTGCGGGAGTTGGTGTCACGCCGATGGCGAGCATGCTACACGAAGAACTGAGCTATGCTCGTTCGCGACCAAAATGGTTCTTCTATCAAGTCCGTACATGGGATGCTGCTCCGCTTCTTCAAGAGCTGGTCACATCGATCGAACAATCACAATCCTGCAAGGCTTGGATCGCCGCTTCACGCGACGCCGCTCCGTCAACAGTACCCATGAAGCGAGTCCGTCTGCTCGAAGGCAAACTGAACAGTTCAGCGATGATGAAAGCAGTCGGTACCACGGACGCAACGGTATTCTTGTGCGGCCCTCACAATTGGATGCTTGAGATGCGCCGGAGCCTGGAAGAATTGGGAGTTCCCGACGACCAGATTCATGACGAAGCCTTCGGTGTACCTGAGTCGACCGAGGTAATTCATTCCACTACTGGATCAGACGAAAAAAATAATGAAACGAGATTCGACGTCGCATTCGAATCGAGCGGTAAAAACGCTTCATTTTGCAGCGAGCAAGGCGACCTTTTGTCGCTCGCCAAAGCACAGTCAGTCCACATCCCAGCGAGTTGTCGTAAGGGGAATTGTGGGACCTGTGCCATAAAGTTGTTGCGAGGAACCGTTGAGTATCTTCGCGTACCGGAAGCGACAACGGCCGAGGGCGAGATTTTACCATGCATTTGTATCCCTACCAGCGATATTGCCGTTCAAGCGTAACGTAAGCGAGCAATAGACATTTCTATCGAGTGAGATTTTAGAGATGAATGTGAACACCCAGAAACGTCTTGGATTGTTTGGATTTTCGATTGCGCTAGTTTCGATTTGCTGCGGCGCGAATACTGTCGATTCGACCAACGCGACTGACCCTCGAAACGTCGGCTGGGATCTTAACGTCGATGCAGATAAGGTGCTAGGGGCAGAGTCGTGCGCAAAGTGCCACGCAGGGGAAGTGCAGACTTGGAAGCAAACGCCTCACTTCGAAACGTTTTTGACGCTGCATCGAAAGAAAGAAGCGCAGGAGATCGCGGCGAAGCTCGGTATCGCATCCTTTAAGAACGATTCCAACTGCATCCAATGTCACTATACGATGCAACACCAAGGCCCCAACCTTGAAGCGGTCGCGGGAGTCTCTTGCGAATCATGTCACGGCGGCGCCAAGGACTGGATC
>JANPLJ010000579.1:0-2365 GCA_031426475.1 Pirellulaceae bacterium
GCCACCTAGCGATGCTCGAATAGGGTTGTTGAAGCCTGGCCAGAGTATTCGCGTCGGCTATTGGATCGATGCCGGAATCGATAACGTGTCCCAGTGGTCGACAGGAACGCAAGCAACAACGACTGCATCGGTACAGTTTGATCAGTTGCCGGTCGCTCAATCGCTGACGTCGATCCTGACGCTCGATGTCAATCCACCCGAAACGCAATGGATGGTAAGTGAATTGAATGGAAATCGATTTCGCGTGACTTGGACCGCCAAAGATGACTCCGCGCGTTTCGGAACACCTGATGGAGGTATCGCCGAGACAGTCGTTCTCTTGAGTAAGGATGGGGTTCGATATCGCACTGTGGCTCGCTTGCGCGGAGACCAGAACGAGTTCATCTATACCGACAACACTCCTGGCGCGAAGCCGCAGTTCTTGGTGAGAAGTATCGACACGGCTGGGAACGTCGAGTCGGTCGCTCAAGACTTCATTGTTCCGCGATTAGTCGCCAAAGTGAACCTGGGGCAGCCACCGGAAGCGCCGATTGAAATCGAGACTTCGTTGACCAGCATCGCTCCGGTCACCAACGTCGTGAAGAATCGTTTTCTCGAACAAGTCATGGATGGTATTCCTTCGAAGATCAGCGCCTCGCGTCCCAGCAACTTTAGTCGCACGATCGAACCGATCGCTGCTGAGCGTTTTGCAAACGGGATCACCGAATCAGGAGCTTCGATCGGGTCGCTTGCTTTGGCGGCGTCACCGGACGGTAAGTATTTGTTCGCATCGGGTGGAAGCGGTCGCAGAACTCTCTATCGGTTCAATCTTCAAGGTTCCAATCCGAACTCGGCGCAACCGCTTGTAACCTTGGATCAGCCAATCTACGAAATGGCCTTTGATGCAGCCGGGCAACTGTGGGCAACCAGCGGTGGACTGGGGCTCTTGCAGTTGGATCCGGAGACCGGTCGTATCCTCGAATCGGTAGGAGTAGGTGTTGCCACGGGCATTGCTTCGGTTCCAGGAAAGCCCGAACTGGTCGTCGCGACAACGACAGGCATACAAAGATTTGATAGCGCGACGCGACGATTTATCCTGTTCAGCGAAACACGCGTCGATTCAATCGCCGTCGATCACAACGGTACCGTCTACGGAACAGCTTGGCCGCGAGGTGGTGAGATTCTCAAATTTGACCAACGCGGGCGACCATCGGTTCTTGCCGCTTTGGATGAACCGGTCGAGTCGATTGCGATTGGAAAATCGGGAACGCTCTTTGAGAATCTGATGATCGCAGGCACCGATCGAACAGGAAAGCTGGTCGCAATCGATACACGTACGCTCCAGCAAGCAACATTTGCAAGTGGTGGTGCAAGTCGCGTTGAAACGATCGAGACACTCAGTGACGGTCGAGTTTTCGTGACGAAAGGCGACCAAATCGATCTCTTGCAACCGATCGTCGCACCTCGCGTGATCGCTACCAATCCAGTAACTGGGGATGGAGTCGTTCCGATTGTCAATCTGGCTTCCGTAACGTTCGATGTCGCTGTCAAGGGACAAGACGCTTCCGATCCAGCCTCCGCAAACAACCCCGATAACTTCCGGATCATCAACACCGAAACGGGTCAAGCGATTCCGGTGGCGAGGGTTCAATACAATCCTGCAACCCGAACGAGTCAGTTGCTGTTTGAAACTCTACCGCCGGCTGGCTATGAATTGAAGGTGGACAGTCGGATCCAAAGCGAGCAAGGGCTTGCGATGGGTGGCAGCGGCTTTAGTTCGCCGTTCCGAGTGATGGATGATGTTTCGGCGACCGCTGAAGTGCGGTTCACAACGCCGCGCATCAATCGTCGCGACGGAACATTGCTTGTTGATATGACCGTTTCCAACAAGGCGGCTTTCGATATTGCGGGGCCGATTCGAATAAGCCTCGATACCTGGACCGATGCTTCCCAAACGCTTGGCTACTTTGGACCGAGTAACACGACGGCAACTGGCATCAATCCCAATGGCGTTCCTTATATCGAGATCTTTCGAACGGGAACAGCACTCGCTGCAGGATCAACCAGCCAATCGATCACTCTGGTCCTTGCAAACCCTAATCTATTGGAAGCTACCTTCAACGCTCGCATTCTTGCATCGTTGCCCACGAATCAGCTTCCAGTATTCTCTTCGACGCCTACTAGGGCCGCGATTGTTGGAACAGCCTATAACTATGCTTCGCAAGCAAACGACCCCGATGGTTCAACGGTAAGCTTTGTACTTTCGCGAGCTCCCGAGGGTGCACGCGTCGATCCAACGACCGGAATGGTTGAGTGGAACCCTGGCCGGGCAGCGAATGCAAACTCTCCATTCGAACTGCGCGCTTACGACGCCCGCGGGGCCTAT
>JANPLJ010000580.1:0-1725 GCA_031426475.1 Pirellulaceae bacterium
AGCTCGCCACACGGCTGTCGTATTTCCTGTGGAGCTCGATGCCGGACGACGCGCTTTTTGCCGAAGCCAAAGGCGGCTCGCTGAAGGGTGATGGCTTGAAGAAGCAAGTCGATCGTATGCTCGCGGACAGCAAAACGAGTCGCTTTATCGACGATTTTTCGCGCCAGTGGCTGCAACTGCATCGCGTCGGCATGTTCCCGCCGGACAAGAAGCTCTACCCCACCTACGACGCGTGGCTGGAGGACAGCATGCGCGCCGAGCCGGTGGAATTGTTTCGTGAAATGTTCAGCAAAAACCTGTTCATCGACGGCTTCATCCATTCCGACTGGACCGTGGCCAATGCACGGCTCTGCGAGTTCTACGGACTGCCGGAAACCAAGACGGGCGGCTTTGAGCGCGTGTGGCTGAAGCCCGAGGATCGTCGCGGCGGATTGCTCATGATGGGTGCGGTGCTTGGACTCACCTCCGACGGCACGCGTCATCGCCCTGTACATCGCGGCGTGTGGGTCAGCGAAACGATTTTCAACAAGACGCCGCCGTCACCTCCGGCCAACGTTGATCCGATTGAGCCAAATCCGCCGCAGAGCCCTAACGCGACGATTCGCGAGAAGCTTGCCGCGCATGCTCAGAACACAAGTTGTGCTGCTTGTCATCAAGGAATTGATCCGCTTGGATTCGCATTGGACCAGTATGACGCGATTGGTCAGTGGCGAACACACGAACGCGTTCCATCCGGGACCGGTGAGGATCCATTGGTCGATGCTTCGGGAGTGATGCGAGACGGGCGATCATATAAAGATGCCGTCCAATTCAAGCAGTTGCTGCTGGAGGACCGCGACAAGATCGCGCGAGCCTTTATTGAACATCTCTGCACCTACGCTCTTCGTCGAGTACTGACTGTGGATGACTCGGATAGTATTAAGTCGATTGGCGAAGTGGCGAAGAGAAACGATTATAGAGTTAGAGACATAGTACGCGCGGTTGCCTTCTCGGAGTTGATGAGGAAAAGATGAGTCATTGTTCATTAGTCATTGATCATCGTGTAGCGAATCGTAGTTTCGGCACTACTCTGTGCTCCGGCCTTGCCATCTGTGCTATTCGTTTCCCGGTGGAGTTAGCACAGATGGCAATGCCGAACCACAGATGAGCACACTTTCTATCTGAAGAACATCGGCCCCAATCCAAATAACCAATAACAAAGCGCAAAGAACCAAAGACTATGAACTACCTTTCCCAATCCTGGCTAATCGACCGACGCCACGCATTACGCGCTTTGGGTACATGCATCTCGCTGCCGTTTTTGGAATGCATGGTGCCGCTGCGGGCAACTGAGGAACAAGCCGCCACGCCTCGGCGGAGCGCGTTCATCTATCTCGCGAATGGTGTGCAACGTTACTCCAAAGTCTTTCCCAGTCGGACAATAGAATTGGATATCGAGATCGGGCAACACACCGAATACTTTATCCCACTGGTCAATCATCTTGATCACCCGAATCGGGATAGAAATGGCAGGACCGGCAGGGTAGCGTTTTCGACGCTCAATCGACATCGGATGTGCTGTAAAGCTGCGAAGTTCTAGCTCTGCCGATCGCCACGCTTTCGTCACTTCTCGCTGGATATCGGTCTTGTCGATGAATTTCGCGAAACGACGTTCCAACGCTCGCTTCGCATGCGACTTGGATGGTCCAATCGCTTGCAACGTGTTGGACAAAATCGAGCTGGCTA
>JANPLJ010000581.1:0-2146 GCA_031426475.1 Pirellulaceae bacterium
ATCAGATCAAGTTTCCGAAAAGATCCAGGAACTTCTCGCCGATCGTCAAATTTGCATCACCATCGGACAGCTCGATGGCTACTTGATCTTTGCTTTCAGCGAAGAACCGGAAGCGATCACGCAACTCGGAACCAAAAAGTCATTGCTGGAAAACCCCGATCTCAAGATGGTGGTTAAGAATGCGGATAAACAGCTTACATCCGTTACTTACTTGAGCGACGCCTACGCAAAAGCGAATTTCGAAACGCAACTGAAGGACTTTTTTAGTCGGCAAGTTGGCGCTCAGTTCCGGCTGTTGGCAGCACTCGGCCAGTTGCCGAAAGGCTTTGAATCGCTTTTCGACGACTTGGCTTGGATCGACGAGCAGATCGAGGAGTTGGTTCCCGATTTCCGCGGTCAGACAAGTTTCTCATTTCTTACGAAAACCGGAAGCGAAGCTTGGGGCTACGCGAGAACCAACAATGTTCTCGCTGACGCTTCGAAGCCACTCGATGTTCTTGAACATGTCGGAGGCGACCCGATGATGATGCTGGCGTTCCGCCTGCAAGATCACCCCGAGTATTTCGCCACGGCTCGGCGAATCGTGCGAAAGGTCAAGGACTATCTCGATCTGGTCCCTGAAATGGAAAGCCTCACT
Organism: Pirellulaceae bacterium; assembly: GCA_031426475.1. GTDB lineage: Bacteria > Planctomycetota > Planctomycetia > Pirellulales > Pirellulaceae > JAIYDQ01. The sequence goes on from JANPLJ010000581.1 coordinate 638, forward strand.
GCTTCAGAACGCGACGCTTGGGAAGTGGGACTGGACCGTGGTTGGCCGCTGGTCGTTAAGCTTGCCGACATCTGGGAAAACCAGTTCATGCCTTCGATGAAAGATGGCCAGCACGCATGGGTGCTTCAAGGAGGCAACATGTCAAGCAAGCAATGGTATAAGGACATGCCGGAATCTAGCAAGCCACTTCCGATCCCCGAGATCGCGACGATCACTGGGGTGTCGGACCGCAAGATGATGAGCGATGCATGGACAAGCCTATTCGATCTATTCGATGAATCGCTAGCGTTGGTACGCGAACTGGAACCGAATTCCGTACGCGACGATTACTCGATTCCCAAACCTTTGCCCGTCGAAACCAAGGTTGGCGAGAAGTACACCCTGCCGATCCCCGACGACTGCCCAGTTCCAAAGAATCTAGCCCCGCAAGTTGTGCTAACGGATCGATACATGTTCTCGACCTACAGCGAGCAGCAGTCTGACGCGCTGGTTGCGACGAAAGACCTGAGCATCGCTAAGAATTTTATCTCGACGAAACAAGCTTGCGCAAGCGTGAGCTATCTCGACCTTGGAAGACTTGTGACGTTCGTGAAACCATGGATCGCTTACGCCATCGAAACAACCAAGGGGAGCTTGGAAGATGATCTAATCGAAAGCCAAGCGAATTTGCCCGCCATCAAAGGCTCGGATGTCCTCGATCTCTGGACCGCCCTAGGTTCCATCGGGCAGTTTGCTAGCGTCACAACCAGCAGTGAAGACGGTGGCAGCGCAACACGAGTCATTTTTACTCAGCCCTGACACGTTGGCGCAAGAAGAAACTTTTGTAGCCGAATTCGTGAGAATTTGGACGAAGCTCGAAAGGCGATGTCCACTGCGCTTCATCCGACGTCTTACGACATCGGCTACGAATTGAAATCTAAAATCTAAAGTCGGACGAAGCACTACGCCTTACTTTGTCCTCACCTTCGCAATCGGATCGATCGAAGTCGGTTCGAAGGTTGCGAGATCGGGCAACGCGACCTCGATACCTTTTTCGGGGATATCGAGCTTCGCGGACCAAGCGATGCTATTAAGGATCAGTTTTCTCAGGTCATTCTGCTGCCAGTTGCGATAGAAGTGTGGCATGACAATTCCAACTCCACGTCCGCCATCAGGGCGTTCGATAGCCCATGCGACGGTTTCCTCCTTCGGGTCTTCCGGTGGAAGCGATGAGGTGGCAAGCGGGATAACCCCCGAGGCCATCCCCGCCTTGCCAAAATAGTTATGGATGTACGGTTCGTCGTGGATCGTAAAGCGCTGCCAGCCTCGCAGAATGTCGTGTTGGATTTCGCATGGGACAATCGTCGCCTCATCGAAAACCCTCGCAACCGATTGGTGGTGCTTGCACTTGGTCGCAAAGTAGCCGCCCATCCACTGCAGCAATGGATGCTGGCCGTCCTCTGCAACGTCTTGGGCACCCAATCCTGTCGCATAGTGAACGCATACGATTCCACACCCTCGGCTCATCAT
>JANPLJ010000582.1:0-1516 GCA_031426475.1 Pirellulaceae bacterium
GCTCGCGCCGTTCCGCTACCTAATTCTATGCCATTCGGGGAAAGCCGGATTCTCGTTCTACTCGCCGTCACTCCAATGGAAACTCTCGATCCTGCATCTTTGAAACTTCGATGACTTGGCGATGATATCGATCTTGCCACTGCAAAGCTTCTTCGGGTGTGTAACGATAAAAGCCGCGACCGTTGGTGATACCTGCAGCGCCGCTGTCAGCGAGCTCAGATAGAACTCGCGGGATCGTCGTTGTATTACTCAAGGTCGGTAGGACTCGTTCCATTGCGCGAGCATACAACGCAGGACCACCGGTGATGTCGATCCAGCGGAGCGGGCCGCAGATACTTGCCCACAAGCCAAGACTGTTTCGCAGGCTGTGATCGATCGACTCGGCATCTGCGACACCGGATTCGATCAAATGGCATGCCTCGCGATACATTGCATAGGCTATGCGATTGACGATGAATCCAGGCACATCCTTCTGACACGCGATCGGTTCCTTGCCAAGTCGACGACCCATCGCAAGGGTGACTTCGAAAGCGTCATCGCTCGTTTGATCCCCTCGGATCAATTCCAGGAACCGCGTCAAGTGAGCTGGTTCGGCCCAGTGCATTCCGACCATCCGTTGCGGATGTTTTCTACTCTGTTGCAAAAGACTGATAGGAATCGCGGATGTATTCGATGCGATAACAACGGTCGGTGCAACAACCCTTTCCAACGCGTCAAGCACCGCCGTTTTAGTCGCCATGTCTTCCGGAACGCTTTCGACCACGAAAGTGCAATCGACGAACGGATCGAACTCAGTGACCGGATGAAATCTTGCTTCCCAATCCTGGTTAGTCGCCAGCATCTTAGCGATCTCAGAACGCGCTGTCGCATGTTCTGCCTCGGTAGGCGAAAAACCGATCACATCGAAACCTTGGCGGAGAAAACATGCGGCGATGCCTCGTCCGAGCAGGCCAAGTCCGGCGACTCCAATCGGCTCGTGATTCATCGCGTGGAATCCTCGAGACCTAGGATCGAAAGCGAATCGCGAGCGATTAAGGCCTCGATCGCAGATAAATCGAGACGCGGCAAAGCGGTCCCGTCGAGCATTTGATTCAGTTTGCGAAGGCCGTCGATCGATGCGTTGACGGTTGTAAAGGGATAGTCACTGCCAAACAAGAGTTTGTTCCAGACGCCATATTCTTGTACGAGCATCAAACTGTGATAAAGCTGGAACGGTCGATAATGAAGCGCACTGATGTCGGCATACACGTTTGGGTGCTTGCGAATCGTCACGACGCATTCGGGCTCGTAGGGATGGCTGAGATGAGCCATGATGATCTTCACGTCCGGAAATCGAATGGCGACCCGATCGATAAGGCGAGGCAAGGTGTAGTCTAAGCGTGCCTGTGCAACAAACGTCGTTCCCGTATGCAACAAAACGGGCAATCGATGCTTCGTCGCATAATTCCACAGCGGATCGAGAACAGTGTCGTCCGGACTGAAGCCAGCGTACATCGGCAACAGTTTGATTCCTCGC
>JANPLJ010000583.1:0-4498 GCA_031426475.1 Pirellulaceae bacterium
TTTTCATGATCGGCCCGAGTCGCGATAGTAACGCTACTTGCCTGGATTGGAGTAGCCGATGTCGTAAGACTTCGGAGGAAGGCCAGTAGACATAGCCCATCGAGCTTCGTCCGAATTATTGCGAAATCGGCTACCTCAAAAATGAATCTTGCCTAAGAATTAAGCTGGCATCGACCGCCCAATCGATCTCACATTTTCGTCAGGCCAGTGATACACTGCCTGGATGAAGACTAGACCCAGACGCGAAAACAAATCGAACGCCATGGAATCGCTGCCCATCCGACTTCGAGGGGGGCGCATGCACAACTTGCAGAACATCGATCTCGATATTCCTTCGGGAAGGCTGGTCGTGCTTTGTGGGGTCAGCGGCAGCGGCAAGACCTCGCTTGCCTTCGATACTCTCTATGCGGAAGGGCAACGCCGGTATATCGAGAGCTTCTCCCCTTACATCCGACAGTTTCTACCCCAGCGCGAAAAACCGGATTACGACTCCCTCGAGAATTTGCCTGCTGCGATCGCGGTCAAACGAAGCGGAGTTCCTCGCACCAATCGAAGCACCGTCGGGACAACTGCCGAAGTCGATGATTACCTTCGCATTCTCTACTCGCGAATAAGCCAGTTGTTTTGCCCTGGTTGCGACCAGCCGATTGTTCGCCATGATGCCCACAGTGTTGCAGAATGGATTGCAAGCAAGTCGCGTCGACGGGCAATGATTACTTTTCGGCTTGAGTGGATCGATGTTCACGATTTGTCGATACAGCTATCGTCGCTGCAACAGTCGGGCTTTACCCGCATCATTGTGAACAATAAGACGTGGAACCTGGCCACCGACGATCGCGCCCAGTTCGCGACGGCGGTAGAAGGTTTTCAAGCCGGGGACGTCGTTGTCGATCGTATTACGACCGGTGAAGTAACACCTCGAATCGTAGAATCGCTGGAAACCGCGTTCTCGTGGGGAGGCGATTCCATGAATGTTCTCGTCGAACCGGATCGCGGCCCTGTATCGGAGACTCCAGTACAAACGGTACTGATCGATGGGGTAGCTTTTCGATCGCAACGATTCTCGCATGATCTCGCATGCGAACCATGCGAGCGACGTTTTACCGATCCTCAACCCAGTACCTTCAGCTTCAACAGTTCGATGGGAGCTTGCCCAACGTGTGAAGGGCTCGGCGAAATATCGGTTCTCGATAGGGACAAGATCGTGCCCGATCGAAGTAAGACGCTTCGAGGGGGCGCAATTGCCCCTTGGACAACGCCAGCCTATCGACACGAGTTGGATGAGTTGATCGCTTTGGCGGATGAGTATCGAATTCCGCTAGATAAACCCGTTGATCAGTTGTCAGAGAAGCATTGGGAACTCATCCAGCGCGGTGTTCCGGCGAAGAATTTTGGTGGCCTCGATGGCTTCTTCGCATGGCTCGACCAGCGGAAGTACAAGATGCATTTACGCGTCTTTGCATCTCGATGGCGTTCTTATCACGAATGCCCGGAATGCCATGGTAAACGACTCAATCAAGATGCGTTGGCGTTCCGCATCGACGGATTTTCGATCGACCAAGCCCTCGAGATGTCCATCAAGGAAGCGATCCATTGGATGGATGCTCTGACACTATCCGACAACCAAAGAAAGATCGCGTCGGAGGCGTTAAAGCAAATACGTTCTCGGTTGCAATTCCTGAGCGTTGTCGGGCTCGACTATTTGTCGCTCAACAGACCACTTCGAACCCTTAGCGGTGGCGAGGCGACGCGTGTTTCGCTTACAACCTCGCTTGGTTCAGACTTAGTCAGCATGCTGTATGTCTTAGACGAACCGACGATAGGGCTTCACCCGCATGACACAGAAGGTTTGATACGATCGATCGAAGGACTTCGAGATCGCGGAAATACAGTAATCGTCGTTGAACACGAACCTCAACTGATGGAACGAGCCGATTGGTTGATCGAGATTGGGCCACGCGCAGGACGAGAAGGCGGTAGGGTTTGCTTTCAAGGAACGATCGAAGAATTGAAACGATCCGACAGTAAGACAGGATCCTACTTGAAATCTATCGAACCTGGCGAACCGCCGGCTCGAACCATGAAAATGTCAACCGAGGGAGAGCTTGCCGTCACAGGCATTGATAGAGAAGGACCGAACGACAACTACTCGATTCCTGGCTCCCTTCTCCCCGGTACTCCGGGGAGAAGGGCTGGGGATGAGGGGGCATTGTTTCCAAGAGTTTCGACCCCTCACCCCCCGTCCCCCTCTCCCCAGAAGACTGGGGAGAGGGGGGGCAAGAATTCAGGTTGTGATGTTGCGAACGCAAATCGATTTACATTAGGCCAGCCTAAGTCGCTGCGTCTTCGCAACGCTCATGGTCGCAATCTCAAGAACATCGATATCGATTTCCCACTCGGCTGTCTTTGCGTAGTCACCGGAGTCAGCGGAAGCGGCAAGAGTACGCTTGTTTTGGAGACGCTAGGGGCTGCGGTGATGCGTGCCAAGAACATGAAAACACTGCCACCGCTCGCCTACGATTCGCTTGCGGGCGATGATGCAATCCGTGACTGCGTTGTCATCGATCAAGACCCACTCGGTCTGTCTTCACGCAGCAATCCCGCGACCTACACGAAGATTCTCGATGATCTTCGACGCTTGTTTGCGGAACTCCCCGAAACCAAGCGACGAGGATATTCGCCAGGTTTTTTTAGTTTCAACAATAAAGAAGGGCAGTGTTCGCGATGCGAAGGTGAGGGCACACTCACCATCGATATGCAGTTTCTTACCGATATTCAAACGACATGTCCCGACTGCAAAGGAAGTCGCTATCGCAACGAAATTCTGGAGATCAAATACCGCGATCGATCGATCGCGGATTGCTTAAGCTTGAGCGTCGACGAAGCGAAGCAGTTCTTTCGAGGACAGAGCAAAATCCAAAAGAAGCTCGATAAACTATTCGACATCGGCTTAGGCTACCTCGTGCTGGGGCAAAGTTTGTCGACGATCTCTGCCGGTGAGGCGCAACGAATCAAGCTAGCAACCTATCTGACCGATTCTCAAGATAGCGGAACGCTCTTCTTGATGGACGAACCGACAACCGGGCTCCATTTTTCGGATATCGAGCGATTGATCGATGTCATGCGACGCTTGATCGATGCCGGCCATTCCTTGATTGTGATCGAACACAATGAACAGCTGATAAGGGCTGCCGATCACGTTATCGATCTTGGTCCAGGAGCAGCCGAGAATGGAGGGCAAGTGATCGCAACGGGATCACCTTACGAGATTGCCGACCATCCGTCTAGCACTACCGGGAAGTATCTCAGGGTTTAGGGGCGTTCGAGGGAGCGATTTCAGTTGATACTTCCAGTCGTCATCGATAAACTAGCTGTTGTAACATTGAATCATGGTATCTGCCTCGGACCACGAAGAAGTCATGTCATCCGTCGATAAGCTCATTGAACCGCTTCGCCATTCGCCTCAATTGCCGCAAGCCGTTGCGATGTTGCAATCGGAGTTAGCAGCTGAACAACAACGTCGTGATCAGTTCTATCAAGACATGACCGCTGAAGACAAGATCGAGTTCATTGATGGGGAGGTTGTCTTGCATTCGCCAGCGAGGAATCGGCATTTAGATGTGACCGGCAACGTCTATCAATTGCTTCGAACTTATGTCTCCATACATCGACTTGGCCAAGTCAAGCACGAGAAATGCCTGTGCGTTTTCCCTCGCAACGATTATGAGCCGGATGTTGTCTTCTTTGGCCCAGAGAAGTCCGCAAATTTTACGGCGGACACGATGAAATTCCCGGTACCGGACTTGGTTGTCGAAGTTTTATCTCTCTCGACCGAGGCTCGAGATCGTGGAGTCAAATTCGAGGACTTTGCAACCAATGGCGTCGCGGAATATTGGATCATTGATGCCGACGCTGAAATCGTCGAGCAATATGTTCTCTCCAACGAGCAATACACGCTTCAGTTGAAATCCGGCTCTGGAAACTTGAAAAGTCACACAGTAGAACGGCTTGTCATTCCAATCGCCGCGATTTTTTCTGAACAAGAGAATCTCGACGCCATTCGAAAATGGCTGAGTTAAAGAAACTTCTCGCTGAACATACGATTCCCTCTGAGACTTAGGAAGCCACTCGCCGTTCTTCCGCGACAAAAATTGTGGTTCTTCAGGAACTTTAGTGGCTCGCGTATCGCGACATTTGGCAGCCAGATACTCGGCGACAGTTCAAGGAACGAATTCAAGCCGACGTTAGCCACTAAATCCCCTGAATAACCAAAATTGTTCATCGCCGCCCAATGGGGGGGCTAGATTTTCGCTCTTCGTCAAGCTTTTAAGGGAACGAAACGACGAGAATCGAGTCGAAACGTTGCATAAAACAATATACCTTTGCTGGAATCGCTGCTGTAGAATGGCGACGTTGAGAAGGTTGGCGATCGGTCGAGCAAATGACTGAACGATGTATGGGAAGCTGATAAAAGCGACAGAATGACATGCCCGGAAAT
>JANPLJ010000584.1:0-4455 GCA_031426475.1 Pirellulaceae bacterium
CAGACAAGCTGAGTGGCGGCTACGAATTGAAACCCTAAATCTAAAGTTGGAATAATCCACTAGCGATATCGATATCGATTTACCGACGGTGGCGGCGGGATTTCTCTTTCGACAGAAACACCCGACTGAGTCGGTTCGGGCAACTCTTGCCGCGAGTAGGCCCGACCGTAATACTGTCGAAGCATTGCATCGCGAGGGTCCATTGGTGAATTGACAGTACGGGGTTCCGGAAGCGATTTTGAGTGGCTGATCAAAGATCGGCCTGCTCGCGGTTGACGATGAATCGTAATCGGTGGCGGTTCTTCTTTAGGCAACAGATCTAAGCTATCATCGCCTTTGTCGGCAGGTTTATCTGCGGGATCCCCTTGAACCGGTTCTCTGGGCAGCTTCGAATTTTCTTCTTCGCCCAAAGGCTTATCACCCTTTTGACGTTTTCTCAGAGCAGGCGGCGGCGGAACGGTATCTTGCTGCGGCAGTTGAGGCGCTCCGTTCCTGAAGTTCTGATCGTCCACGCTGTCCAGTTCGATGGGGTCGGGGACACGAATTCCAGGCGAAGACGGAAAACTCTCGGGAGCGATCGTACCTGGAGCACCCAATGGGGGTGGCGAGATTGACTGATTCGAAAGTGAACTCGGTTCGGTCGAATGGTAGTTCGAGCCTGGCAGGGGGGTCTCGCTGGGGGCTGCAAATTGCTGGTACATTTGCTTTGACGGAGGAAGTATCGTCATCGAATGGTTGCCATCAGGACCACATGACTGAGGATGCCCGCCCGCATTAGCATCTTTAAACGGATTCATCTTTGAAAACAAGGAAGGCTTTTGCTCGCGTTGAATACAAGGCACCGTGTGACTCACTCCAACCGGAAGAGCGGCCATTCTTGAGTACGCGGCGGGTCGTTTGCACTCAGGGCATTCATGATATCCGTCGCTAATACCAAACCCCCAAGATCGCCCAAGCTGATTGAGCGGCGATGGATTCGAGGCTGGCAGCTGGGCGAAAACCGATGTGGAACTGCACGAAAGTAATAGAGCGGCAATCCTTTGCCATCCACGATAACGTTTGATCATGACGGACTTCCTTGTCCCTTTACCGTTCGAATGTATGCGATACAACGAATATTCTATCGGTCACCGGGTTGCCGTTGGCAAAGGGCGGAACGGGCTACTTTGTCGGCTTTTCATTCTTCTAGTCCACCTGTACCGAATACATAAAATGGCGAAGATAGAGGGGAGTGACGTATCAGGCTTTGTTTCTAAAGATCGAATTTGAGGTAGCTACGTTCGCCAGAACGTGGAAATCCCTGCGAAGTACCACGCTCTGGCGAGCGTAGCTACCTGTCTAGAAACAAAGCCAAGCATTACCGACCGATGAGCATCCCCAAGAATTCCCGCAGAGCCATGTCGGATTGGCTTGCGCCATGGGCTCCCGGAATCAGGTCTCGAAAAGCAAAGCGTACCGTGGACGTTCGATAGTCCGCCATGATTGGCAAAACATCCACTCCGTTTTTCTTAGCCAAGCTGAGTGCTCGCGGCATATGAAAGGCACTCGTCACCAAACCGCAACGTTTACCTTTCCAAAGGTCGGGTCGCTCCTTTACCGAACGCAATTCTTCGGATGTGTTAGAACCATCCAGTTCTTCAATGGAGGACTCGGGGATACCAAAGCCAACGAAGATTTGCTTGGCTTGTAACGATGGGTCATTCCGCGTTGCCTGGTCAAGACCTTTGAGTGAGTCGCCTGTGACGACAAGATGTTTCACAAGCCCTTGGTGGTAGAGCTGCAGCGCCATTCCAACACGATCGCCAGACGACGAAAACTGTGCTCGCCCATCCGGCCCGTCGCTCGTCCCACCTCCGAGTACGATCAACGTATCAAGCGGATTTTCCGGACTCAATTGCGTCGGTTGGATTCTTGACTCCAAAAAACGCATCGGTAATTTCGCAATGACAGGTGCGCTAGCCGTATACATCAGAAGCGATATACCGAAGAATATCGCGGCTGTCCGACGATCGTTGGTGCGCCAGCGTTTCAGTGCAAGCACTAGGCATACCCACCAAACGAGAGCGACCGGTGTTACCAATTCAGTCGCCGTCTTCTCTGCGACCGACCGACCTTGAACAGCATAGGCGGTCGCAATCAAACCGATCGGAAGGATGGACCAGTCTCGGATCCATCTTAACCAAGCTAATCCCGAGTGTTTTCGCGAAGATACGTTCAATGAAATCTACCGATCGGCAAACGTGAGCAAGTTTACGGTAACGGAATGTCCTTCAAGATAAAATCGACTCGTTGTTCTGTTACAGCACCTGGGGCTGCATAGATCAAGCGGCAGCCATCGATGGTTTTTCCCACATCGAAAAAATAGGTCAATCCGACTGCCTCTGCGTTCATTTGGTACGTCTGCCAACCAACGTTTTCAATGCGTTTATCATTGGCATCCAATATGTAAGCTTCGTGAGACATAAGCCATCCTCGAAAGGAATCCATGGTCTGACCGGCATCGCGAAGACTGATGAGCAATTTGAATTCGAAGATATCTTCGCGTCTTGTCATCTCCTCGACCGTCACGCTGAGGTTGCCCACCTTTTGCGATTTGGAGCCTGGCTTGTCGAGCTCATCGAATTCCAATTGGACCGTCGCCCCAGGTATTGCCGCCATCAGTGCCCCTGACATTCGCCGGATACTTTTCGCTTGGCGACTGGGAAGCTCGACCATCAAGGAAGCATCAATCGAATTCGAGCCGGTAGGGGTATATTCGGGCGACGCGTCGGGGTTGGTAGCTTCAACGATTTCACCATTGTCGCACTCGACAAGGAGCTGCCCCATGGGGAACTTGAAGAAGACCGGCCGCAATCGTGGTTCCCACGTCAAGGAAAGTTCAACACTCAAATTGTTAAGCTTGTCGGTCCGCGTCGAACGTGTCGCTTCGACTCTGGTTGGCTCCATCCGAAAAACCCCAGCGTATGCACCGCGGGACACTCGCGTTCCCGCCGTATTGGACGGAACGAGCTTCAGCGAAGCATCTTGGGCAGAGGTCGTAACTTCCAGTTGCAATTCATCGAGTACAAAATCCAACGCTTCCCAGAAAGTCGCCTTTTGAAAGTTGACGTCGATTTGTCGAGGTGGAATGGAATCGATCGTCATGGTGTTATCCGACTGTTCCATGATCTCAAGTAACACATCGATCGCTGGCAGCTTGCCTTGGAGCGTGATTTGAGAAGCTTGTGCGTATTCGTCAATGGCTTTCGACTGCATAGCGTCGCGGATTCGGTCCAACGCGACCCGAAAATCTCCAACGACACTCGATCGCAGACGCGGTAGATGCCCCAGGATAGCTGGCCCCAATGCTACGAGACTTTTTTCAGCTTCGATTCGCGCTGATTCGGACCCGTTCTGAAGTTCATCTAGGAGCGAAGTTACTTTGATGGAAAATTCGGTATCGATGCCAACCCCCGACGTTGGTTGGTCGCCCGATTTGACGATAGACGGCGGATCCAACGCCTGCTCGGGTTGCGAAAAAAGCGAGTTCGAACACCAAACGAGGATGAAAACGGCCAAACACAACGAGGTCAGCTTGCAAATAAGGACTCGCCATGACCGAACTGGATCAGCAATCGTGTTGAAACCGTTTCTCCAGATCATGCGGCACTCCCTCGGAATACTCGCTACCACTTTAAACCGAAGCGTTCACCACCAGCTTCGTTGGCTCCGGCGCCACCTTTGAGCGGACCACGATGCTTCGGAAGCGCCGGAGCACGAGGTGGTTCATCGGGTTCAACCGATTCGCTCGAGGCTTTTTGCGGCGTAGGCTCTGGCAACGGTTGAGCTGCTTTCAAGGAAAGGCCAATTCGTTGACTCTCGCGATCAACGCTCAGGATCTTGACCTCGACCTCCTGTCCTTCTTGGACCACCGAGGCAACGTTTGCGATGCGACGATGCGCAAGCTCCGAAACGTGAATAAGTCCCTCGACGCCTGTTGCCAGCTTCACAAAAGCCCCAAAGTTCGCGATTCGCGTGACAGGGCCTTTGACCATTGCACCGACTGGAAACTGGCTTTCAATATTCGTCCATGGATGTTCTTGGAGACTTCGATAGGACAAACCAATCTTACCCGTTTCAGGATCGATCTTCTCAACACGAACTTGGATTTTGTCGCCCTCTTTGAGGATCTCGCTTGGATGTTTGACGCGTTCATAGGACAACTGGCTGATGTGCAAGAGGCCATCGAGTCCACCGATGTCGATGAAAGCTCCAAAATCCATAATTTTTCGAACGATCCCCTCGGTTGCCTGCCCGACTTCAAGGTTTGCCAAACGTTCCGACCTCTTTTCCTGGCGCTCGCGTTCCAGAATGGAGCGATGCGAGAGGACCAGGTTGCCACGCTGTGGATTCGCCTCCAAAACGACGCACATGAGCCGCTTTCCAATGTAACCGGTGAGGTCTTCAACGCGGAAC
>JANPLJ010000585.1:0-4135 GCA_031426475.1 Pirellulaceae bacterium
CTTTGTGCATGCTTCCAATCCACGTCTTGCGGATTCCGGCATAGCGCTATCGGTAACCGCCCAAATATCGAGCGACGTATGTGTTCGATTGGCCAGACTGGTGACTTCCGAAATGTTTAGGAATCGCCCCATGACCACAGACCCCATGATGGGGCCTTCTCGTTTCGTCGTGATGATTGGACGGGAAGCGAGCAGGAGAGGGCCTTGGCTAGTGAGCAGGATCCCTTCGTGGCAATCGTCGATGTCTTGGTGGGCAGTGATAGAGCTTGTTTTACCCTGGAGGGCTTCGAAAGCGTCCGGAACCTTGATGAGCTCAAGCGATTCCATATCGCGAGACTCCCCCCAAACAATTTTGCGATCCTTGTCGAGGATACAAATCAAATTGATATGGGTACTTGAGAACGCTTCGTCAACAAGATTCCCTTTTGCAAACGTTTCGTTGTGGTCCTGGACGTACTGATAGCTGTCATCCCATGCAGACCAGTCGTTTGCGATATTGGATAAGTTATCGATTTCTCGTTGCAATCCGTCGACACATCGATTTACATCTCGCTCGGCACCTTTTAGTTCGAGCTTTACGAATGCCGGCATCACGACAAACGTCTGTACAGCGTACGTAGTCGCAACGAAAGCGATCGAGAGCACGATCAGCAGGGTAGCAATTTGAGTTCTAAGCGACAAAGTATTGCCTATTGGTCTAAGCACGAATTCAACATTCTGTCGCAGCTTCTTTGCGAAACTCCGCGACAGTCTCTGCCAAACCTAGAATGCAATACACCCGACAGGATGCCCAACCGTGATAGTTTCACTGAGTTCGATAGGACAGACACCCGAAGGAAACCGGATAATCGATACAACCCTTAAGATTCAGGTTGTCGAGTGCTTTCGACAGCACTTGACCGATAGCAAGCGTGCGATTGCGTTTTGCCAGCGTTACTTGTCAGGCGGATTTTGTGCATGGAAGCCAATATCGGAAGAACCGTTCTATCTGTTGCGATCGCGCTGTTCGCATTCGTGCTGAATTGCGCCGTTGGACTCAAGGATGCGGCAGCACAGTATCCCGGTCAACAGGGATGGCCGGTCGTTCCATCGGATCCGCCATCGTTGGTTGGATTGTCCGATGCAGAAGCGGATGACACGGAGGAAAAGGACGGAAGTGACGGAAAGAACCCGAGTCAAGACGACGATGAAAGCGAAGAAGACGGTGCGGACGCAAAGGAATCCGAGGACGCGGTCCCTGTAACACTTTTCGGAGAACGCTGGCATCGCGCAGGGCCGGTCACTGCCGAGTATCTCTATACCGGTCAGGTGTTCAATAACGCTCGCGGCGGCATCAGTACCAAGAACGCGACTCGATATCGCGGTAATCTTGACGTGTCATTGAGTATCGATACGAATAACGCTGAATGGTGGCAGGGCGGTAAATTCTTCGTTTACCTTCAACAAAGCCATGGTCGAACGCTTTCGCAAGATTTCGTTGGCGACTCGCAGTTCTATAGCAATATCGACACGACGCCGAAAGCTGCCGATTTAACGCAGTTGGGCGAATACTGGTACCAGCATTCGTTTGGCGAAGGTCTCCTGTCGGTGAAGCTAGGACGACAGGATGTGAATACCGACTTCGCTTTCGCCGACCTGGGCGGTGATTTCGTGAACTCGTCGTTCCTTACACTGCCCAACATACCGATGCCGACGTGGCCAACTCAATCCTTGGGTGTTTCGTCGCTCTATCAAGCCAGCAGTAAACTTAGGCTCGGCGGTGGAGCTTACGATCATGGCCAAGACATCGGTCAATGGTGGGCGACATCGGTGACGCGGGGAATGTTCTTCATCGGTCAAGCAGACTATCAGCCCTTTGCCGATTTCGAAGACTCGCGGCTGACCTTGGTTCGCTTGGGAAGTTGGTACACGACGAGCGATACAGCGGCTTTAGATGGGAATTCGGTTTTCGATGACAACTATGGTTTCTTCACGACCATTGATCGAATGCTCTTTACTGAGAGTGACGATGCCCAACAAGGGCTTGGTGCGTTTTTCCAATTCAGTTGGGCGCCGCCCGCTCGCAACCAACTAGATCGGAACTACGGCGCGGGTTTGGTCTATCGGGGATTGCTACCGGGGCGAGATACCGACACGCTAGGCCTTGGATTTTCGCTGGTCGAATTTAGTCATGTCCTTCGCAATACAACCGGACAGACTTCCGAAAACGCGGTCGAACTTTTCTACGAGGCTCGCGTGCGAGATTGGCTGACCATTCAGCCAGATCTGCAATATATCGCTCGTCCTAGCGGCATCGAACGCGATGCGTTCGTTGCTGGCCTAGGATTTGAAGTCGTTTTCTAACGGGACAAAACTATCGCTCGTTGCCCCGATCATAGGATTGGGACCAAAGACTTCGCGATAGAGCAAGAACTGCGCTCCCATCGATATCGGCATGAATAGGAAGATTGGCAAGTAACACATGAAGGCACAAATCATTGAAATTGCCATGAGCACGAACATAAACCAGCCGATGCCCCAGAAGTTTGCCTTGACGCCTTGCCATCCGATCCAAACCGCTTGCCCGCCAGATAGTCCGCGATCTGCAATCAACGGAAATGCGAATATGAACGGCAGGGTAACCAACGCACTGCCGACGATCATTATCAATCCAAAAGAGAACACCAGCGACACGAAGACTAGGGGAGCTGCGTCTTCACCGAGAGTCGGGAGCGATACCGCAGTAAGTAAAAGTCCAAGAATGAAGATGATAAACAAAGGAATCATCATCAGCATCAAAATTCCAGCAATGACTAAGATTGCCACGAACGAGTTTAGAAAATATTCGAAACCTTTGAAGAGCGTGCCGAACTCGACTTGCTGGCCCGCCTCGCGCTGGATATAGCACATATAGATGCCGACCATAAGCGGTCCAAACAAGAGTCCTAACGGTCCCAAGGACCCTAAGAAAACGCCGGTCAACACGATTCCAAGAAACAGCAAATACTGATCGCCGATAAGACTATAGGATCGTTTGAGCAAGTCGATTGGATCGATCGCGACCCGACGTATCATCAAATCGTCAGACACTAAAACGGGGTCGGACGAATACGGATTCGTGTTCGAAGCGTACGGATTCGAATCAGACATAGTTGGCCATACCTGTCGAAAGATCGGTGATTGAAACTATGGCTTCGCGTTCGGTGCAGGCTTCGCTGGTTCCGGCGATGCTTTCACGAAGCCTTCTTTGAGGAGTGTTGGGTAGCCTTGTTTGAGGGCACGCAGCTGAAGCTTTTGATCTTCAAACATTTTAGCTACTTCTAAACAGCGAAAGCCACCGGCGCAGTAAAGATAGATAATCTTATCGGCCGGCAAGAGCTCTCGCAGCTTCTTATCGGTCATATCCCCTTTGAGTGTACTCATCGGCACCAGCTTGGCACCTTCTATATGGCCAGCATCCCATTCGACCTTCTCACGAACGTCAACGAGCACCGCTTTTTTGGACGCGACGAGTTCTCGAACCTTATCGAGCGAATCTTTGGTGTGATCGGCAGCAATCGCGGACAACGAACCCGAGAGAACCAAGAAAACTTGTAACGCAATGCATAAACTCTTCATGTGAAGCTCCTGTCGAGGAAATGATCCATTGGTTTTAGTTGCCCGGGGACGGAATGTCAAAACCAGTCCGCGACGCAACGCAACCCCGCTTCGGGTTCGAAGACTGGCCAGTACTCCAGCCCGAAGTAGCCTTCGTAGCTGGTCGATTGAATCGCTTCGACAATCGAAGGATAGTGGATTTCACCGATAGTCAGTTCATGCCTGCCTGGATTCCCGGCCGCATGAAAATGTCCAATCTTGGAAATGTTCGACTTTATATTGTGAATCAGATGACCTTCGCTGATTTGTTGATGATAGATATCGAATACGACTTGAACGCGTGAGCTATTGACTTCATCGACGATTTCGAACGCCTCGTGCGATCGAATTAAGTAGTAGCCTGCATGGTCGACGAGCTCGTTGAGCGGTTCGATGACCAATGTTATTCCGGCTTGTTCAACGAGCGGGGCCGCTGCCTTCAAGCCTTCCACAAGGCTTTGATGCTGAGCCTGGCGAGAGACTCCGGGGCGAAAGTCGCCGACTTGGGAGATCAGCGTCG
>JANPLJ010000586.1:0-3092 GCA_031426475.1 Pirellulaceae bacterium
TATCGATCAATGGAAAATATGCCATTGGCGTTGATGCCACCAAAATACGTGAAGTACCATAAGTACATAGGCTTCCCTTTTTTCTTGTACGCAAAATCAGCCAATAACCAGTAGCGATACGAGATGCATAGGAACCAGCAATACGACCGCCGTCGATCTTCGAAGCGAAGTTTCGAATCGCTTGAGACGCGAATTCTGTTTGCTTCTGATCTTGGCAATTCGAAGCTTCGCTCGTATCAAGGCGTTGTCGATTCTTTGACCGAAATGGTTGCGTTCTCGAGCATTGCGACTCAGTCAAACGACATCCTTCGAATTCGCGAGAGCGGTATTTCTCAATCGAAGGTCGATTCGATTTTTCGGACACTCACAACGACAGCGTCGGCGAATGAATTCTTTTATCCGATGGGCTGGACGGACAGCCCCGATGGAGGATCGTTTGGTCTCAACGTTGTCGAGTCGACATCGCAGATAAACCTAGATGACTTTCGCAATGATGCTCGCTTTGTCGGAGTCAACGGAAATGGTTTCAGCGCGGTCATTATCGATACGGGGATTGATCTGAATCATCCTTTCTTCGGCCCTGACACGTCGCCTGCGGATGGGATATCCGATCGTATTGTATTCAGCTACGACTTCTCTGGGACGAACGACTCGGATGCTTCCGACTTCCACGGTCACGGGTCGAACGTGTCGAGTATTGTCGCATCGAGCGATAATAGCTATCGCGGGATGGCACCCGGTGCGAACGTGATTCACTTGAAGGTCTTTCCAGACAGCGGCGGCGGAGCGACCTATGCAGACATCGAGGAAGCCTTGCAGTGGACGGTGGCCAATGCGGCGACTTTCAATATTGCGAGCGTCAATCTGTCGCTTGGCGGAGGAAACGTGCAATCGCTCCAAGGAGGACCGATAAGCGATGAGTTCGCAGCCTTATCAGCACTGTCCGTGATTCCTGTCGTTGCATCGGGCAATGAGTTCTTTTCTTTCGGCAGTGCTGAAGGCATTAACGTGATCGCTGCCGATCCGAATGCGATTTCCGTCGGCGCTGTTTACGACGCAAACATCGGCAGCGTTTCCTATGGAAGCGGTGCGATTGCCAACACGACAGCACTCGATCGAATCACTCCCTTCACGCAGCGGCATGCAAGCCTGTTGAATATCCTTGCGCCGGGTGCGAGTATTACCGGAGCGAATCAAAGTGGCGGGATCGTTTCGATGCATGGGACGAGCCAGGCTTCGCCGCACATTGCAGGGATCGCGGTTCTCGCACAACAATTCGCGGTACAAGAGCTCGGGCGCCGCCTGACACTCGAAGAGTTTCGTGGGCTGTTGCGATCATCGGGCGTGATGCTCAACGATGGAGACGACGAAAACGATAACGTCGCCAATACGAACCTCAACTTTCCTCGAGTCGATGTGCTGGCGTTGGGGGATCAGATTCTAGATCTCAAGACCAGTTCAATTGGCGGCCGAGTCTTTGCCGATCTGAATGGTGACGGATTGGGCGTTGGCGATTCAGGCTTGTCGGGCTGGACTGTCTTTCTCGACGACAACAACAACGCAGCCATCGACAGCGTGACAACGACGCTCAACTCGGCAGATGTTCCTTTATCGATTTCAACCGTAGATAGTCCGGCGATTCGTTCGACTCGTACAGTCAGCGGGATTCCAGGGCTCATCTCGGATATCAATGTCACGTTGAACATCAGCCATACGTGGAATGAAGATTTACGAGCGTACCTCATATCGCCAGGGGGGCGTCGGGTCGAGCTTTTTTCGAGAGTCGGCGGCGATAGTGATAACTTCCTGAACACAACATTCGACGACGAGGCTAGCACTTCGGTCACGATCGGCACGGGGCCGTTTACGGGAGTCTTCCGTCCAGAAGGGACTCTCTCAGATCTTGACGGATTGAATCCGAATGGCGTCTGGACGCTCGAGGTTCTCGACGACTTTAACCAAGATGGTGGCTCTTTGAATAGCTGGTCGCTGACGATTTCTGCTTCGGAACGTTCACTTGTAACGCCAGCCACCGGGAGTTTTGCATTCGCTGGACTCGCAGCAGGTACGCATGTTGTACGACAAGTGAATCAATCGGGCTATACACTCACGTCGCCCGCGATCGGTGTGCACTCGGTCTCGTTGTTGCCTGGCGCAAGCGTCGTTGGACGAGACTTCGGTAACTTTAGCGGGACGCCTTCAGCCGTTCAATTGATTCTTCCGATGTATCAATATCCGCTTTCTGCGCCCAACACACTTAATGCTTGGTGGCAGCAAGCGTTGGATGGCGCGAGCGCTACCACGCCGCTGACCATCATCGCAAATCCTGACAGTGGTCCGCTCGCGACCTCACATCCCGACTACGTGAATTGGATCACGGGTTTAACCCAGCTGCAATCGAATCCGTTCATCCGAGTCTTGGGATATGTCAAGACGCGCGTGTCGCCAGGGTCAACAATCGTTCGAACTTCGACCGAAATTCTGACAGATGTCGCCCTTTACGGGTCGGCATACAAACATCCGACGACGAACGCCTCGTTGATCGACGGCATATTCTTGGATGAGATGAGCAACGATATCGCCGATGTATCGACTTACGTAATCGTCGCCAACGGTATCCGTGCAAGTTCGGGGCTTGCCGGAGTCTTTATCGCGGCCAATCCAGGCACGCCTGTTCCGGTCGCGTATTTAGATCAAAACACTGCGGATCTCTTCATCATCCGTGAAGGAACTCCTACGGATCTAATCAATAATGCCATGCCGAGTTACGTGACGTCGCCGGCCTATACGGCGTTAGGTTTCGGAACCATCGTGCATGGGGCGATTGGCAATGCGACCCTTGCCGCGATGTTGCGTGAAGTGAAATTACGAGGCCTGGACTATGCTTTCGTCACCGATGACAGCGGTGCGAATCCATTCGATCAGGCTCCGACGTATTTTAGTACCCTGTTGCGGGATATCCACACACCGTACATCGCCCCGACAACATATACTTTGCCGGAAAACTCCGCCAACGGCACGGTTGTCGGGACGCCTGTTTCGGGAGATCCCGATCCAGGACAAACGTTGACCTATAGCATTCTCGCTGGGAA
>JANPLJ010000587.1:0-11243 GCA_031426475.1 Pirellulaceae bacterium
TGATCAAAGAGGTAACCGCGGGATCCGTCGGTGCGCTCTTCCCAAACAGTTGGAACGAATGAACTCCAGAATCTTGAACAAACGATAGACCAGCCGTCGTCGTGAACATGATGTCCGCAAGAACCGAGCTGGTCGTGAAGACAGACAAAACGCAACAAAGCACCAATCGCATTTTCGAACCTCCATGAAGTAGTGGCCTCAACCGTACCTCATGGAATCGACAGTCTTGGATAGAGAATCTCAAAACGATGAATTTTCGGCCAAATCTTGCGCCCTAAGGATCCGGTTGAAACCACTTGAATGATTCCGGCGAATATTGTGAATATCCGGCCTTCAATGATTGCGTATCTTTATTTGATTTCCGCAATGAGCTTTCCGTCCTCGACTTGCCAGACTCGCGGGATGCCTTCTTGCCCAATCGCGATTGCGAAGCGGCCATCGGGTGAAACGGACGTCGCATAAAGCGAGTTCTGTGCGGCGACGAATTGACGAATCTGATCTTTGGATTCGATATCATGCATGCGCAATGTGTGATCTATCACCGTCGACACGAATCGATTCGTGGTGCCGACGAAACTCAACGAGGTTAGCTCTTTCCCTACCGTAAGCGTCCGAGTGGTTTCGCCTGTCTCCATATCCCAAACCTTGGCAGTCCCATCTCCGCTGGTTGTCGCAAGATGGACTCCATCGTTATGCCAAGCCACTCCCAAAACATGATGAGTATGCCCTTCAAAATTTCGAATCATCTTGAATGTTTCCGCGTCGATCGCTTTTGTCATCTTGTCGGCACTGCACGAAGCCAAGACGCGACCATCCGGAGAGTAGGCAAGTCCAAGTATCGTATCCGAATGGTGCTCCGGTTCACTCAATTCGATGATCACGTCGCTAGAAGTTAGGCTCGCAGCTCGCAAGTTACCCAATTCCAGAATAGCAAGATGACCGGATCGGCTTCCTATGCCGCTACCGATCGCCAGTTTCGTGCCATCGTGATTAAAGGCTAGCGAGTTCACTCGATCTGTGATGATTCCTGGTAAGTCAGGGCCTAGAACGCATTCAAATTCCCACTGGGTGGCGATCGACCAACGTTGTGAAGCTGTTTCTTCTCCCGTGAACAAGATCTCGTGATTGCCAACCGATTGTACTGTGAGAAAAGTCGCATCCAAAGGAATCGCCGGAGCGATTCGTTGAAGTGGTTGCACCGTAAAGACCTCCAATTGATTCTGAGAATTGATCACCACTAGGTGCTTTTCGTCTCCTGTAAAAGTCATCGAGGCCGACAGAATCTTGAGATCGGTCGCTTCCTTTGTGCGGCGTTCCCCTTCAGCTTGCAAATTCTCGAGGACCTTCCGTTCTAGCGCGAGTTGTGCTTGCTTCTTCTGAATTGCTTTGACGGCGAGACGGTGTGACTCTTCGCTTTGATGAAATGCTAGTTGTGACGACTCGACTTTCGTTTTCGCCGCTATTTCCTGCGGTTGCAATTCACTTAACGACTTCTTTTTCGGTTCCAGCAGAGCGGCCACGTCTCCCAGCTTCTGATTTCCTAGGTCGAGCAACGCTTGGGTTCCGGTTATCGCTATTTGAAGCTTGGCTACTTCCGCGTTTTCTTGCTTTTGCTTTTCCGTCAAATCCGTAATCTGTTGTTTGGCGGCTTCAACGGCCGCTTGGATAGGAGCCGATGTTTTCTCGAACTCGGCGATTGCTGCCATGATCGTCAGCAACTCTTGGTTCTTCGAGTTCCACTCGGTTTTTGCTTTGTCGTGGGCTTCCTTCGCGGCTTTGGCTGCCTTGGATTCTTTGTCGACAACAGCTTGGAGCTCGACGAGCATTGCACTCCATCGCTCGACAAGTCGCTTTTGACGTTCGATGTCGCGATCGAGTCTTTGGCGTTCTAAGGTTTGTACGTAATCGCTGGAATGATCTTGGAGAAGCGTTGCTGTGCTACCGGTCCAGATTCGCAAGCGATGCTCCTGGTCGAGTGTCGCGAGGAACGACCCGTTTCGCGATGAAGCTGTGTTGATGATGTCGGATCCGTCGAACTGCAGATGTGGCTTCCCCTCACGGTCAGCCTGTCCCGTCTCTTTCGTAGCAGCAGGAGCCTGAAGCGTAAGCGAAGGACCGCTCGCATCGCTTGAATTCAGTTTTTTCGTTGTGAGTTCGTCGCTTACGCTTCCGGCTCCTGCTTTGGTTTGCTCAATCCTCGCGACTCGCTTGCGCCAGATCTTGACTTCCTCCGAACTCCCGGTTGCGATTCGCTGGCCATCGGGACTGGCCGCCATGGCGAAGCAGATATCGCGATGGGCGTCTTGTTGAATCGATTGCTGAGCAGTTGTCGCCGTCAGATTGGACCAGTCGTTGATGGGTTGAAAAACAAGATCGTTGCCACGAGCAAACGCCAGCCAATTGCCATCAGGCGTTAACGTCATGGCATAGGAAGCTTGAACATGGGCGGGCAATGGTTGGTAGTCGCTATTACGAACCTGCGCGGTTGCCTTTGACTTTGCGCCCCCCTCGATCCATCGCCTAAATATCGTGACTTGCTGGGAAGTTAATGGTTTAGCATCGACCGTGTTGTCGTTGGGCGGCATGATCGGTTCGACTCGTCCGGTTACTCTTTCGAGCAAGATGCTTTTGTCGATCGCGGTTGGGTCGATGACTGCACCAGAATCACCTCCTCGCGACAACGATGCAAAATTCTCAAGATTCAAACCACCTTCCGCTTTTTTTGCGTGATGGCAAGCAATGCAGTTCTGCCGAAGGACGGGGGCGATCGATTCTTCGAAAAGAATGGGATCGTCGGCGGCAGTTGGTGAGACAAAGTGACCCAATGTAAGAGTAAGTGCAACGACGAGAACTCGGGAACTCGGGCGAGTTCCACTACGAAAATCGTTCACGGTGTTGGGCTCCGGCCTAGAAATCCAACGATTTGCGGGCTCAGTTTGCCGCCCCTTAACTCAATCCATGATGTTGTGCGATGACGAGCCTCACCGGACGGCTCGCGCCGTTCCGCTATCAAAGTCAATGGCATTGGGCGTTCGCAGTCGGGAGAGTGTGAACGAGTGTAGAATTCGGTCATGGCTTGTCTATGATTCGCAGTCGTGTACTGGTGCTCGGCAATTGAACTAAGAAGTCCTGCTGCTTTGTTTGCTCTTGCAGCTGTTTAATTTTTTCCTGTTGAGCGGCAACGGCCGCTTCCAGCTCTTTGGTTTGGTCTTCCGCGAGCTGGCTCCTTTTCAATTGTAGTTCGTCCAGCCGTTTTTGCTCGCGATCGAGTGCCTGAGGATTTAACGAGATCTTGATTTTGGATTCACACTGAGCCCAACATGTAAACTCGCCAAGCGGAGCATCCTTCGGAACATTCAATTCCAGCTCGCTTTCGCTTGCATCCGCATTCACCGTTAAATCGTTGGCTTTGGTCTTCGCTGGTGAATTCCGAAGGCGAACGATGACCGGTTGCTTTCCGCCCTCGCTTCTGTGAATCACGACCGGAATCTTCAGTTTCGAACCGCGTTCAACGGTACGCACTTCCTTCGAACCCAACTGGATTTTCATGGGCGATTGATCCCGATCCTCGACTGCCAACATCAGCTTCGATGTTAACCGGGCGATCGGTACTTTATGTGTTTCGATTGGCCCTCGTACGATTTCGACCGGCAGCGCATTCCGCTCGATCGCGTGGTTCTCGATCATTGCTCGTACGCGAACCAAAGGCGAACCGATACTTGCGACTGCATCCGGCGCCGCAATCAAGATTAAATGACCATTCGTCTGGTCAACGGCAAGCGAAATATCCGTTGAGGTAACATTCGCAGGCAAGCCCTCCACTCGTATTTCGACGGGACCTTGCCAACCATCGTGTCGCGAGACCGCAACGGCGAGCGCCAACGTTCCGTCCCTCACGATTGTGGGGGCAAGATTCTGCGCCTTGGCAATATCACGCGTTGGGTAAGAAAGGTAGGCCACGGCGGAAATATCATGAATTGGCTTTCGAAGCTCAAGAGCATAGCCATGTTGCTTGCCACGCCTGTCGGATCTTTGTTGGTCACGGACCATCAGACGATATACTCCCGATTCCGGAGCCGTGATAAGAACGATTGCATCACGGCTTGCCAATCGAACATCATTGGCCGCTGCGTTGGCAATGTCATCAGCGATTGCGATCTGGCGCAGCTTCTCATTGGCAGTGGCAGGTTCTTCAACGCGGTAGACGATTAACTGTGGATCGGTAAGTTCACCCAGACGGTCGGATACGACTTCGATTGCAACGGAAGTCTTGGCTTCGAGCGAGAAATCGAACCAATCCTGGTCGGTATTGGAGTCGAATCGACCAACGACCAGACCAGGGAAAGTGATTGGGCAATGATGGTTATCCGGAAATGCAGCCTCGTCATGAACGACTGGCAAGGATTCGACCATTGGCATGCGAAGCGTCGCTGTGTTGACAGTCAATCGCGGAGGATTGTATGAAGCTCGCTCGTTCGCATTGAGAGTGTTCAACGACGCGACTTGTGATCGCCATTCGTCGACCAAACTCGTTTGGATGGACGAGGATTCTATCGGGGTCGCTTGAACAACATATCGATACTCTGGGCCGCCGCGAAAGAGATGATCGCTGACAATCAATGTGTGTGTCCCCGACTCGATTGGAAGATACTCAAGGCGTGTATCCTGGTTCTCAATCACTTCTGCGCTGGCGACCTGCCTTTGTGCGGTGTCGACTAGCGAAACGAGCAATCGAGCCCGAGAGTCGAGCGATGTTGTCAACACGCGAATGTCGATCGGACGTTGCGCACCGAGGGTCAGGTTATAGTACTTTCGTTGCCGCGAAGCGCATTCGTCTTGAACCATCTGACCCAACGATAGATTTACTGCCGAAGCCAACGCGGATCCACCAGAAGTCTCCGACCATGGTTCTTTCGTTACCATAAACACGCGATTGTTGGACAAGCCGAATCGACCTTGGACTCGGACCTCATAACTTCCAGGTGGGACATCGTTGGCGATGGAAACGTGGAAGCTTCCATAGCGAGGTAACGCAGTTTCGGAAAACGGAGGGGCGGTGGACTCGGAGAGAAGTTGTCCAACGATTCCAGGATGCGAAAACTCGATTCGGTCGACCTCGTCGGTTCTCGAACCAGCAAGAATATTCAAGTCAAAATCGGTTCCAATTTGTCCGCCCAGCCGCGAGAGAGCATTGAGCTCGATCGCGGGTTGCTGAGCAGCAGCGATGCAAGAGATGACGCTGAATACGAAGAGGGTCGCCAATTGAAGCACGGCGCGTATGAGCCATGGCCTTTTACTCATGGTCTGGCCTGAGAAAAATGACGATCGTCTAGCAGACGCAAGAGCCTGAAGCGTTGGCGAAGGACAGCAAGCATCGCATGTTTCGTTGAAAATCACTGGTTTTACTTCGTTCGTTGTCAAACCGTCGCTTACGCTTCCGGCTCCTGTTTTCGTCGGACAACCGTAGTGGGCTCGGCAAAACATTGCATTAATGATTGAAGGCAAACTCTTTGCTATTGATGAGCGCCCAGACAACATCTTCGAAGGCGACACGCTTGTCAGGTTTTTCTTGGAGGTATTCGTTCGCCGCCTCCTTTTCATCTTCGTTCGGTAACCGAGAAAAAGCAACGAGATAAAGCTCCTCGATCTTCTCGACATCCGATCGTTGTACATCGCTAGCCAAGCGTGCCGGACGCGATTGATCCGCCGCCAGCTTTGCTTGAAGCTCCTTCGAGTTCGCCAGTTGTAGGCTTTGGGCAAGCGTCGATTCGGTTGCTCGTTCGCACTCACAAGCCGTCGATGCTTGAGGACGACCGAAAACACTTAAAAAATACGAAGTGAACGCGGTATCGGGCAAACAAACCGCTCGCGTTTGATCCGGCATTTCATCGAAACTGGTCGTCGATAACGTCGCTTGATCGATGGCATCCAGCAAAACTTCCGCAGACATACGCTTCGGATAGTAACGCGAGTAGCACTTGCGATCACGAATGTTCGCTCCGTTGGCTTGTGAGCTCAGTTGGTAAACCTTGGATTGGCAAATGAAACGCATCAGCTCCTGGAGGTCGAACTTCGATGCAATGAAATGGTCGGCAATTGCCGTCAACAACTCGGGGTTCGATGCAGGATTCGTTACCCGCATGTCGTCTTCAGGTTCCACGAGACCACGACCGAAGAAGTGCTTCCAATATCGATTCACAAGGGAACGAGCAAAATAGGGATTGTTGGCTTCGACCATCCAATCGACTAAAGCTCCGCGAGGATCTTGATAATCGGGCATTTGGATCACTGGCCCGTCCAGCCCGGCTGGTTCGAGCGCTTGGCCTGTCTTGGGATGCGAAGCTTGCGGTTTTCCAACTTCGCTATAAACCATCGATTCGTCGGGAGTCTGCCCAGGCTTCGTTCGCACCAGTGAAAAGAAAGCGGACATTCTCGAGTAGTCGCTCTGGCTCCACTTTTCAAACGGATGATGATGACAGCGAGCGCATTGGATTCGTTGACCTAAGAATAGTTGGGCCGTGTCTTCGGCGCGACTGTTGGTATCTACGACGTTTCGATACCAGACAACCGGCGGATGAACGTCCATCGCTCCCGAGGCTGTTAAAATCCCACGAACAAATTCATCGTACGGTCGGTTTTCGGCGATGGCTTGGCGAATCCAGCGGTAAAACGCAAAGGACCCCGATTGCTGAGACGGCTTGTCGCGGCGATTTCGAAGGATCAACATCCATTTATTAGCGAAATAGTCCGCGCAATCATCGCTATCGATGAGCCGATCGATCGCTCGATCGCGTTTGTCCGCATCGCTGTCGGCAAGGAATGCCCGAACCTCGTCGAGGGTTGGAATGCGTCCGGCCAAATCCAATGTGACGCGTCGAAGAAATGTCGCATCGTCACACAGTTCCGACATCGGGATGTTGAGCGATTGCAGTTGCTGGAGAACAGCGACATCGATCGCGCTTCGAGGTTCTGGCCAAGGATAGCTCTCGTCGGCCAGTGGGACGCTCGCGCGAAACGTGGCAACTTGACCTTGGTATCGAGCCATCACGGCAACTTCGCCAGCCAAACTCTTCACCGTGACCAAGCCGGTTTTGGTGACTTCAGCCATATCGGGATCGTTTGTTTCAAACTGAACCATGCGAGTCACATCTTCGATGATCCCATTCGAATACTTCGCGACTATTGACAGTTGCTGAGAAGTAGTCGGAAGCATGCGTCGATGGTCTGGAACAATTCGAAGTGAAGCGACCGTCGCGGCCGATTCGTCGCCGAAGTTCAAGCCTTGCGACATCCAACGTCGTATGAGTCTATATTCGTGCGAGTCATGGTCAAGTTTCAGTCCACCACCGTGTGGAATCGCATTGATCGCTTTGGTTAACAAGAGACTCTGATCCGGCGCAGCGGTTGAGACCCGTCGCCCACGTGATTCAAGCACAAGATGTTCGAAGTCCTCACGGGCTTCAAACCCAAGCAACGAAAGCTTGAAACCATTTTGCCCAGCTGCCTTGCCATGACAACCACCGCTATTACACCCGAGTTTCGTAAAGATCGGAACGATCTGATTGGGAAAGCTTACATCGGGGTCATTCGCCCATTGCTGAACTTCTAGCTTGAGTTCAGCTTGTAAACCTGAATCATCGCGGGCAAACAACATCACTGGACCATCGCGTAGCGGACGGACAAATCCTGACGAGTCGATTTCAATGACGTTGGCTGGCTCGGCGTGAAAGCGTACAGCCCGCGTTCGGTCGGTCAATTGTCCCGTGGCTGAAATTTCCGTTACCAGACACTGCCGTCGAGCATCACTGCCAAGCAAGACAACTGAGTGTCCAGGTTCGACCGATTCGAATCGAAGTTGTGACCCTGCGTCTGGCGCAGCAGCTGTCTTGTCGTCGGCTGCCAATCCGACCAATGAAAAACAGATTGCTGCCACAAGCACAACCACCGGCGACAATACAGAGCTTGCTCGCAAAAGTGTCGCCTTTCGCTCCGCGAAAGCAGCGTCCGTTCGCAGAGCGAACGGCGACAAAAGTTGGAAGGAATCGTGCCGCACGGTCATTAGATCAATTCCCGGATCGGCTCGCGCTCGACCAGATATTGAGGACGGCCTGTTGAGTCAACCAACGTCGAATTCGACACGTTGACTCCAAGGTTGTGGTAAAGCGTGGCTAACACTTCTTGCACATGGACAGGGCGTTCCGTCGCATACTCGCCGAGTCGATTGGTGGCTCCAATTGCCTGTCCGGCACGAATTCCGCCCCCTGCCAGGAAAGCACAGCTGACTTGCGACCAGTGATCACGACCGGCATTGGCATTGATCTTCGGAGTACGGCCGAACTCGCCCCACACCACGATGCTCACATCGTTCAACATCCCGCGCTGATCAAGGTCTTCGATCAAGGCGCTCAGGGATTGGTCGAGCTTCCCACCATGATCGCGAACCATATCAAAATTCTTGCTGTGGCTATCCCATCGACCGAAGCTGAGGCTTACAACGCGTACCCCCGCTTCGACGAGCCGCCGGGCGACAAGTAGATGGTCGTTGCGAGTTGCGACGCCGTCGAATTGGTACTGGTACGGCTTGCCATCGCCATACCGAGCGACAATCGCAGGGTCCTCTTTCGATAGATCGAGCGCGTCGACAAGTTTGCTGCTCGTTAAGACATCGACGGCTCGAGCATTGAACGTATCCATCCCCGCCATGACACCAGATGTATCGATATCACGACGGAACCTGTCCAAACTCACCAGCAGTTGTTTTCGATTCTGAAGCCGTTCGAGCGATAGCCCGTTCAGTTTCATGTTGTCCATGCCGGGTCCGTCGGGACGGAACGCCGAATGCGATGCGCCCAGGAACCCTGGACCCCCGCAGTCAGACCACTCCACATGCGATGATTTTTCAGCTAAACCCACGAAAGCAGGGACCGATGGATCGACGGGTCCGCGAAGTTTCGAAATCGCTGCGCCGATGGAAGGTCGTCCACCGATCGAGCGAAGGTCTTCCGGCTGCCAGCCACTCATACATTGAAATGCATCATGTCGTCCAAAGCAGCCGACAATCGAACGAATCACGACCGACTTATCCATCAAACCAGCAAGCTTCGGAAATACTTCGCAGATCTGAATACCTGCAACTTTCGTTGCAATCGGACGCAACTCGCCACGAATTTCTGACGGTGCTTCCGTTTTAATCTCCCACATATCTTGGTGAGGCGGTCCGCCACCTAAGAATATCTGGATGACGGCCTTGTGCGAATTGCTTTTTCCTTGAGCGGCTTCCGCGCGATAGAGATCCGCTAAGCCGAACGACGTCGCTCCAAACGAGAGTCCGCCAAGCTGGAGAAAGCTACGACGCGATCTCGCATCGCAATACGACTTTGAAGCGTTGGAATCGCTTAGTATCGACAGCATGATGGACCCTCAAATGATCAGCAGGCGGGAGGAACTGGCCAGGCGGGATGTCCGAAGGAGCTTAAAATCTCCTTCGGGAGGCTCTATTGTAGTTTAAATACCCATCGGAGAAAAGAAGAGTTCGCCTCTAGGAAAATTCCCTCGGTTTGCCTAACGTGACTCGTACAAAATTCGTTGCGCAAACAATTGAAAGGATATTTATGGCGGGATCACAATTTCGGTCTCCGATCGACGGCGATCAGACTATGAAAATCGCCGAGAAACTTCAGCCGCTACTGAACGATCTCAGCGATCTAGCCATGCTCCTGAAGCATGCACACTGGAACGTACGAGGGGCGTTATTCTTGCCATTGCATGAGCAATTGGACGCCATAGCGGATACGGTTCGGGATGCGGTGGACGAAATCGCGGAGAGGATTGTCACGATTGGACATCCCGCCGATGGCCTGGTCCAATCGATCGCCGCTGGAACTCGCTTGAATCCGATGCGGGCTCAGTTTCTTGCGACACAGGAAGTCATCGAAGGGATTAGCTCACGTCTGCACACCGTCACCACGTTTCTTCGTCAAGCAATCGACGAAACAGGAGATGTCGACCCGGTGACGCAAGACATGCTGATGGGAATCACCGGTCAACTGGAAAAGCACTTGTGGATGCTTCAATCCCAACAGTTATAAAAGGCCATTCCATCAGCTCGACAAAAACAAGAGCCGGAAGCGTAAGCGACGACACCCAAAGTAGCCGAAGTCGTCAGACTTCAAACGAATCAACATCCCATAGCCGAAGTCGCCAGACTTCAAACGTTTCAACATCCCGTAGCTGAAGTCGCCAGACTTCGGAGGCGGCACAACCAGCATAGCTTTTTTTCGAGTTCCATCCGAATTCTGACGAATTCGGCTACGTTAAAACGTAAGTCCGATACATCATCCGAACGCCGGCGAAGCGTCATTCGCAAGAACAGGTAATAGGTTGTAATGCTTCTTATCGAAGAAGATCGAAGATCACGCCAAGGTGCTTGGTTGCTTCTCGCATCATTGGGAGCTTTCTTCCTTTCGAGCATGATGCTATTCGTAGTCTATGTCGCAAGACGCACTAGCCAAACCGGTGCGGATGCTCACGGCTATTCTATTCCAAGAAGCTTTTTGACGAGCACGATGTTTTTGATCGGCATCTCCGTCAGTTTGCACTACGCGGTCAAGGCTGCGCGACGCGATCAAGCAGCTAGTGTCCTTCGGCTCAGTCTACTAGCGATGGGACTTGCCCTCGGATTCTTTGTCGTTCAAAGCGAAGGAATGTATGTACTGATCACTCGAGCGATCGAAGACGTCTCGTTCAATTCGAGCCTCTACCCGTTCACTTTCTTTCTAGCGTTGATACACGCCTTGCATGTCGTTGGCGGAATGATCGCGTTGGTCATAGTCGTCTCGGGAGCCGCAAAACAAAGATACGATCACGAGCGACATTGGGGACTCCAATTCTGCACGCTCTACTGGCACTTCCTGGACATCGTCTGGCTCGTCATGCTCCTCGGCTTCGTCACCGCGATCATCTTGATCCAACGCGGGTCGGCGTAACTAACTTTGACTTTTGCGATTTCGAGAGACAGATCTCGGTTTCTTTGCCATTCGCCCAAACCACTAGCACAATCCTGACCCACGAAGAGACTAGTTTGTTGACGCCACTCAGCTTGTCTGAGTGGTGAAGCGTTTGGCAACCAGAATCGAAAGCTTCCCTGAACCACCCCCACTCCCTCAACCTGCGGCCTACGGCAGCAGGTTGAGGGAGTGGGGGTGGCATGGAGGAACTCTTTTCTGGTTGCCAAACCTGCTCAC
>JANPLJ010000588.1:0-2366 GCA_031426475.1 Pirellulaceae bacterium
TTTTTCGAGCTGCGTCCGAATTCTGACGAATTCGGCTACTAACCCTAAAATCTAAGTTGGATGAAGCACTAGTCGGTTATTTCCGTCTTCGTTCAAGGATACAGTATTTGAATGCGTAAAGCCAAGTCTCGCGGTCGATTGCACAGACAATTTTGACTCGGAATCAGTATAAAGCCGTGGACCCGCGACTCCGTTCGCAGGGAAATCGTGGACCCGCGACTCCGTTCGCGGGGAAAAAGTCAGCGAGCGGAGTCGCTTCCCCACTAGCCTGGTGATTCTGACAACGTCGCAAGCGTCAATGCGAGCACTTCGACTCCGATGCGGATTTGTTCTGGCGAGGAATACTCGTCGGGACGGTGTGAGACGCCGTCGCGACACGGGATAAAGATCATGCTGATCGGCGCGATACGAGCCATGAATAGCGAATCGTGGTAGGCACGACTGATCATCTTTTGTTGCGAAGCTTTACATCGCTCGCATGCTTGTTCGATGGCTTGGATGATCTGTGTATCCGCGATCGCTGGAGGGTCTGAGTTTTTGCATTCGATTTCGACTTTGACACTCCGATTCGATGCAATCGAGTTAACTTCCCGTCGTATCGACGAAATAACTTGATCGCGGTTACCTGCGTCGATATCGCGAATATCGAGCGTAAAGCGAACTCGACTTGGTATGGAATTCACAGCGCCGGGATGGACTTCCATCGTTCCAACCGTCGCGACCAGGTCGCGACTGTGGCTCGAAAGCGCATGGCTTTCGATCAGCGAGATCATTTCAGCGGCCGCGCACAGGGCATCGCGACGCGTTGGCATCAGCACCGCACCGGCGTGTCCTCCCTGCCCTTGGATCGTAAAGACCAACGAGGCTGGAGCAGCAATCGCGGTAACTATTCCAATATCGGTCCCAATTCGTTCAAGCTCTGGACCTTGTTCGATGTGCAGTTCTACCCAGGCATGGTAGTAGTCGTTTGGAAGCCGAATCCCATTCAGCGAGCCTATGAAGCCTGCGCGTTGTCGAACAACGTCGTAGTTGTCGCCAGCGTCGTCGGTCAACATGCAGAGCTGGTTCGCAGATAGAGCTCCCGACATCGCGCGGCTTCCCGAGCATCCGATGCCAAACCGAGTTGGCTCTTCGGAGGTAAACAGGAGCAACTCGATAGAGCGTTTCGGTTGGAATCCGCTGCGCTGTAACGCTCGGATCGCCTCGAGACCTCCGAGAACACCGACTGTTCCATCGTACATTCCGGCGTGTGGAATAGCATCGATGTGTGAACCGGTACCGATCGCGGGTGCATTGGGTTCGCTGCCGACCCATCGCGCAAACGTATTTCCGATGGCATCGACACGAACAATTAGCCCCGCATCGGCATAGAGCAATGCGAGATACTCCCTGGCGCGAAGATCGGTCGGCGTAAAGACGACTCGCGTGACAGCGGGGACTGGCTCGGGGCAATCGCTCATCGAAGCAAGCCGGTGTAGCTCGTTTTGCAAAGCCTGGCTGTCGATGTTCACGTCTAACATTAAAAGGACTCTCTGAAGCTTGTTCAATTGTTTCAAGTGTTGAATGGGTCGCGATGGATATCTTTATAGTAGATATACGAAGCGGATTCTTTACCCATTGCGACAAACCATTGAGGGCAATAAGCGGCCATCCAGATCGAGTCGCCTTTCTGTACTGGATACCAAGCGTTCGACAACCGATAGATTCCCTGCCCCGAACGCATGTAAAGCCCGTGCTCCATGACGTGTGTTTCAACAAATGGAAGGGTTGCACCGCTTTCATAAGTAAACACGTTGACCGCCATATCAAAGCCCATTTCGATCGGCAATAGAGTCGACAGCATCGCGCTCGTATCCCCCATGAAAGGTTCCGCTTGAATATCTCGAAGATCGCCTGTCTGCATGTCTGGAATTTTCGTGCCGTCGAGCGCTGAATAAGCTTTTTCAAAAACGAGCAATCGTCCCGGCTCGCGACCTTGCAAATCGTAACTTGAATCGGGAGGCAGCCAAGCAAACATGTCTTGCGTGAGAATTTTTCTATTTAAAGCGATCGAACCCTCTAAGACGTAAACCAGTCGTTGAACGCCTGGCCGTGCAGACGTCGTCCAGCTTTGATCTGTCGTATTTGCGATGTATTGAACAAATCGTGGCGATTTCGGGAAGGCTCCCATTGCCGGACTGATTAACACGACCCCTGAGGTTGATTGCCAATTAGCCAGTGGCGATAGAACGTGGCTATCAGGACCGATGATGGCGTGATCGTACGCGACGTTGGTGCGAGTTTGGCCAAAGGGTTCGATTCGTTGCGTCATTGCTTAGATTCTCTTTTCGCCAATAGTCTTATCATGCTAATCATCACATCGATTG
>JANPLJ010000589.1:0-3385 GCA_031426475.1 Pirellulaceae bacterium
GAGATCGCTAGGAAGCTGAATGGAGGAGCGATTCAAGTTTTCCAGAAAATGTTGGAAGCGGCTAAGGAGGATCCCAATTATCTTGCGCCAATACAACGCAAACCAGACGACATTTTACTGAAGTTGGGGATGGCTTATCGAGAACAGTCGGAATATCAAAATGCATCGGACGCTTTTTTGACGATCTTGAAAGGCAATGCAACTCAGTTGACAGCGCAGATTGAGGCAGCACGAAATTACAAAGAATGGGCTGCGGAAAAAGACGTGGACTTGTTGAAGAAGTCGATCTTTGGCGCCCAGCCGGACCAAAGACAAAAGAACATCGTATGGGGATGGGGTACCATATCGAAAATGCTCTCCTCCCAGATGGGAAATCAACCGAATTTACAAAAGATATTCTTCGAAGCTCGCTTAGAATTAGCGACCTGCCGTCGTTTGATCGCCAAGACGATGCCAGCCGGTGATCAAAAGAAATCACTGGAGCAGGCAGTCAGCGATGTCAGGCAGACGTTTCTGGCTTATCCGAATCTCGGCGGAAAGGAATCGAAGGACGGTTTCGAGAAGCTGTTGCGTGCCCTTCAAACAGATCTGAATAAACCCGTTATCGGCCTAAAAGAATTCGATCCTCCTGCTGCTCCTGCCCCCAAGTAGCTCCTTTTTTTACCGCTATCCGGCTCAAATCCAACTTTATTTGATACTAGTTTTATGAATCGCTATTCATTCCATTTGTTCACGTTCAGCACGTTGGTGGTCACCTCGTTGGGTTCAGCCCAGGACGCCGACAAGATCTACCCGAACTCTGGTGCTGCGGCGACAGGCAAGATCACGGAATCGACTCGTAACAATGTTGTCGCCGAAGTGCGTGGGACAAAGGTAAACTTTCCAGCCAACGAGATCCAAAGGATTGTTTACGAAACCGAACCGGCACAACTGAGTCGAGCAAAAGAGCTCGTTCTCGGTGGACAGTGGGAAGAAGCCTTTGATACGCTAAAAAAAGTGGATGAGGGTTCGCTAAAACGTAAAGAAGTAGAGCAGGAGTACCTGTACTACAGGGGGCTCGTGGAAACACAGCTTGCATTGCAAGACAAAAGCGATCCGGTAGCCGCGGAGGATCGCCTCAAGAGTTATGTCGCAGGCAACACGCAATCGTTCCACTTCTACGAAGCGGCCGAAGCCTTAGGCACATTGGCTGCGTCGACGGGTGTCCACGACCGAGCCGCCAAGTATTTCGCCGCTCTCGCTGCCGCTCCGTTCCCAGAGTATAAGCTGAAGGCCCAGTATATGATTGGCGCGTCACAGCTAGCGATCGGCAATGCCGCGGAAGCCAGGAAGGCGTTTTCGGATACGGTCTCAGCGAGCGCTGAAAATCAAGAAGCCAAACGTTTTCAAAAACTCGCCAAAATCGGATTGTTGCGATGCGATACGGCCGATAAGAAGACTGACGAAGCAATCAAAAGCCTGCGAGCCTTGGTTTCGGAGAGCGATGCGACCGACAGTCAGCTTTTTGCACAAATCTATAACGCGCTCGGTGAAGCACATCGTCAAGCGGGACAAGAAGAAGAGGCGATTTTGGCCTATTTGCATACCGACCTGTTGTTTACCAGCGACCCCAACCAACACGCCGAGGCTCTTTATTATTTGAGCCAACTCTTCCTCAAAACCGACCCTCAGCGAGCCGCCGATGCCAAGGCACGCCTACAATCTCAATATACTAACTCGTCTTGGGCCAAAAAATGATTCGAGTTGGGTTATTATAGTAGTACGAAGCGTTTGCACTTTTACTTTTCCACAATCCTCAGAATGCTGAGCAAGCCACATTTCCAGTCCGGAGCCGACCGCACTATGCCTGAATCGACCTGCGTTTCCATCGCTAACACACGTTGCACTACATCCGTCAAGCCAACCGGTCGCGGATTGACACTTTGGCATTGGATGAGCAGTTTCCTTGCAACAGCGATGCTGGTTGGTGCGTTGCTCAATTCGGGCGTGGCACAAGACGCAGCAGCTCCCGCCCCAGCGGCGGAGGCTCCCGCCCAGGCTGTTCAAGCCGAATCGATGCTGGTCACTACTTGGAAAGCTCTCGGAGCTAGGTACGCAATATCATTCTTGATCATGTCTTTCCTGTTTGTCGCCGTCCTCGTAATGATGATTCTGGCCGTTCGCAAGGATAGCTTTATTCCCAATGATTTGCTGCAGGGAGTGGAAGCGAGTTTGAATGATCGCAATCTGCCGGCTGCGGTTGAACTTGTTAGAGCTGATGAGTCCTTTGTTGGGCAGGTTGTCTCAGCAGGACTGGCGAAATTGCAGACAGGAAAAACTCAAGCGATGGAAGCGATGCAAGTCGTTGGCGAAGATGAGACGATGAAGCTCGAGCACAAATTGGGCTATCTTGCGTTGATTGGAAATATCGCTCCGATGGTTGGTTTGTTGGGTACGGTCGACGGAATGGTTATCTCGTTCGGCGAGATTGCGAGAAGCGAACAGACGCCCAAGCCCGCAAAACTGGCTGGCGGGATCCAAACTGCACTCTATACAACCTTGGTTGGTTTGATCATCGCGATCCCAGCCATTATTTGCTACAACCTGCTACGCAACAGGGTCCAGCGCATGGTCACGGAAGCCGGCAACGAGAGCGAAGCGATGATCGACAAGTTCGAATTGGCCCTTCGCCAAGACTCCCCGAAATAGGACGATGTTTAAGCAATGTCGATAAGAAAAAAGAAGTTTGATACTAAGATGGCAGAAGGGGACATGACTGCCATGATCGATATGGTTTTTCAGCTGATCGCCTTCTTCATGGTGCTCATCAACTTCTCGCAAGATGACCAGAACGCAAAAATTACGCTTCCTCAGAGCGAACTTGCCAAGCCATCCGATGCGCCATCCGAATTCCCAATTGTCATTCACTTGGACCGCGACGCTCGAATTTACATGGGAACGAATGAAGGGACTGTCGATTCCATCCGCCCATTGTTAGGAACCGAAGTCGCGGTTCTCCGATCGAATAAGATGGAGCCGAAAGACGGGAATATTATTATTCGTGCTCATCGCGATGCCGCGGGCGGAAAAGTCCAAGACTTGATCGCCAAATGCCAGGAGATGGGCTTCGAGAAATTTGCGTTGCGAGTCAAAGAAGAAGAACATCACTAATACAAACTGACTCTTTATGAAATACAAATCCTCCGCAGCAGGCAATGAAGGCCAGTTACAGTTGACGTCGATGATCGACGTCGTCTTCTTGCTGCTGATCTTCTTCGTGATGACGTTCAAAATCGCTTCGCAAGAGGGTGACTTCAGTGTCAAGATGCCACTTCAAAATGCGGGCGGACAACCACTGGAGCCGGACGCCGATTTGCCGATTAAATTGCGGTTGAAGGCGGACGTT
>JANPLJ010000590.1:0-1717 GCA_031426475.1 Pirellulaceae bacterium
CATCGCTCATAAGCAATCCGAAGCGGTTGCCGCCGAGATCATCGCGCAAGGTGGTCCCGTTACCTATCAAGAACACCTGATTAAGGACTCGACGGCGATCGCCTTGATCGCCTATTTGCAACGTGTTGGAAAAGATCTCTATCGAGTCGAAGAACCATCTAAGACTCCGGCTCCTGCGAAGACTGCTTCGCTGTTATCGAAGGAGGATCGTTAAAGATTATGCTCAAAGACGTTGTTTCAAAACTGGACTATTCCAACTTTGACGAGTTTGCGTTGGTGCTTTTCGCCTCAGCGTTCCTCGTCATTATTTGGGGAGCTTTTCGACTAAGTAAGGACGCCACGGATCGATTCAGCGCGATCCCGCTTAGCGATGTCGTACAAGACCCATTCACGCCGAAGAATACAAAGCTGGAGTCTACGAAGAAAGAGATGCTCAAAGATGAATGAGTCGAGTAAAAAGGAATCACAGCCCGAAGAAGTGATCGCTCACTACGGACACCAATGCGATGGGATCCAAGAGTACGACAATCCGCTGCCGGGTTGGTGGAAAGGCGTTTTTTGGCTGACGATCGCCTTTAGCTTTTTCTACCTTGGTTACTTCCACGCAGGGGCTTCAGGACGCTCGGTTGACGAGCAATACCAAGCTAGCCTCGCTGCCAACACGCGAAAGCAATATGCCGAGATTGGTGACCTGGAAGCGAACGAACCCACGATACTTGCTTACATGAAACAGCCCAAATGGGTTGGAGTTGGCGGCGCGATTTTCAAAGCCAACTGCGTGTCTTGTCACGGATCGGATGGTGGCGGCAACGTTGGACCGAATCTATGTGATGACCAATACAAACATATCAAGCAAGTCACCGATATCGTCAAAGTGATCAATGAAGGCGTTGCGGGTGGCGCGATGCCGGCATGGGCGACTCGATTGGGGCATAAGAACGATGTCGTTTTAGTTTCCGCATATGTTGCGTCCCTACGAGGTTCTAAACCAGCAACGCCTAAAGCTCCCGATGGAAGCCCTATCGCGCCTTGGCCTACTGTCGAATAGCTTTCAGCCATGTCGGACACAAAACCTTCCATCGATACTGCATCCTCAGGTCAACGATCGTCGCGTTCACAGATCATCGCTCATGAAGACCTGGTGCTGCCGACCCTGTGGGGTGACGGAAGTCGAAAGTGGTTGAATCCGAAACTTGCGACAGGCAAATGGTGGAATCGACGAAGGTGGTTAGCCTACGGCTTGATTGCGTTTTTCGTAACGCTGCCGCACCTGCGGTTGAACGGTCGTCCGTTGGTGCTTTTGGATATCGTTAAACGCCAGTTTACGATCCTTGGCCACACTTTTTATCCGACAGACACTCCTCTCGTCGCGCTTTTAATGTTGCTCGCCTTCACGGGCATCATGCTGGTGACGGCAGTTGGCGGACGAGTTTGGTGCGGATGGGGATGCCCTCAAACGGTCTATCTCGAGTTTCTTTTTCGACCGATCGATCGCGTTTTCAAAGGACTCATCGACAAGAATGCTTTGATCGGAAAACCGTTGAGGCTGTTAACCTATTTAGTGTGCAGTTTGTTCCTGGCGCATACGTTTCTCAGCTACTTTGTGGGTACCGATCGGCTCGCCCAATGGGTTCGGCTATCACCGCTGGAGCATCCCACGGCGTTCCTGGTCATGGGGGGCGCGACTGCGGCTTTGCTCTTCGATTTCCTCTTCTTC
>JANPLJ010000591.1:0-1769 GCA_031426475.1 Pirellulaceae bacterium
TTCTTTGCTGACTACAATGCGAGGATTGACGATCCCCTCACCGAAGCCGTTCGCGACGTTTGGCACGACGGCTTCAAACAGCTCCAGCAGGACGAGCTAAATCCTATGAAGTTTGCTCAAGCCGTTCATGCTGCAACCGTCAAAGAATCACCCTCGACAGGTGAAACACGTGGCAAGTCACTTTTGCGACTCTGGCAGCAACTGGTGATGCGACTGTAATCAAAACAGAACCCTTCCAATCCATTCGATTGCCAATCGAATCAACGATCATGAAATTCTCCAGGCAAACTTCCACAACATTCCAGAGCTCTCCGCGTGAGTACGCGTCACTCTGACCTGTGATTCATCCTTCCAAACATAAGCACCAAGACGAGTATTGTGCTTTAAAGCGGCCGTTTACTTTGGCAGAGAAAGAGCTGTTGTCAACCCGCTCAGGTCACCCAAACCGGATCAAGGAAGTCAACCAAGCTTCGCTACTCCGGCGTGTCGAACCGGTGCAAGTTGGCAAACACTCGTACGTTCGTCGATGACATGCACTGAGTCAATTGATTAGAGACAAAAGAGGTCGATCTAACGAAAAACGGAGGGTCGAAAGATACCAGTTGCAAATACTTTGCTGGTGGTTCGTCGAAAAAACGATACGATTTTTAACCTGCTGAGTTTTTTACCATACGGGGTTGGAGCAATCATGATTCGCCCATCGTAAGTGCAGTTGCAAGTTTTGATCTGCCTGTGAAAACGAGTACTCTCGCACAAAAATCCGAATGGTTGTGATAATCTGCACGGAAATTCCTAGCGGTTACCGCAACTTTGAGGGCAGAACGGTGTTTTCCCATACCAAACCCATGAAGAGCATCCTCAGTATTCTCCCCCATAGTCCGGCTGCTCATACCCCTGGCATCGCTGCAGGCCGCCGACGCGCCGCAGCCTAACGGCAAAGCGAAGAAAGCGTCTTTGAAACCAACACTCAAAGACATGAACTCACTCGAAACGAACTTGAGGGGATAGCCATGTATGACATTTATCAGGAGCGTCGCTCCAAAGGTTAAACCTCCGATCCTTATGAAACCCATCATCTTTCCATTTCTTTGTCTCCTCGCAGTCCCGCTGTTCGCTGCGCCATCCTATCCACCAACATTTAAGGACGCCCGCGTCGAGACCTACCGAAAAATCGACTCCACGGAACTGAAGCTTTGGATCTTCGGGGAGTCGGATCCCAAAGCGCCGAAACCCGCGATTGTCTTCTTCTTCGGTGGTGGTTGGAATTCGGGATCACCGGACCAGTTCGAAAATCAGGCCCGGCATTTCGCAAAGCGCGGCATGATCGCCATCACTGCCGATTACCGCGTGAAGTCCCGGCATGGCGTGCAAGTGGTAGAATGCGTGAAAGACGCCAAGGCCGCCATCGCCTGGGTCCGGGAAAATGCCAAACGTCTTGGCATTGATCCGGTTAAGATTGCCGCGGCCGGAGGTTCCGCTGGCGGTCACCTTGCCGCCGCCACGGGCACGATCCGCGGGATCGGCAGCGATGAACATCCCAACGCGATGATCCTCTTCAACCCCGCCTGCACACTCGCTCCGATCGCGGACTGGCAACCCCCAGGGGACAAGGCTAAGCTCAGCGCCGAACGATTTGGCGTGGAGGCGCAGGTGATCTCGCCGGCCCATCACATCGGCCCGCACACGCCGCCGACGTTGATCCTGCATGGCAAGAAGGACACCACGGTTCCCTACGCTTCCGTGGTCGCGTTCGAGAGCGAGATGAAGAA
>JANPLJ010000592.1:0-2700 GCA_031426475.1 Pirellulaceae bacterium
TTCGGCAGAAAGGCATTCATTTCGTAGAAAACTCGAGCAAGCGAGGACCACCGCCGACATCGATTTTCCATCGAGACAACGCATGATCTTCATCTCTAACTCGGTGAAGAAATGAAACTCATTCGAGATGGGATCTTTGACAACCCAACCTGGATTATTCACGCTTGGCATCGGTTGCACGATCAAGTCAGCTCGTAAACAAAGCCCGACGCCGTGCGATGCCATATTCGTTAAAGAATTTGTAAGAAGCTTCACCATTCTTCAGTTTGATCGCAAGACAACTCAGTTCGAGGACTTCTTCGGATAAATCTTGAGTTCACCGTACATGCCCGGTTTGACAATCAAGTCCCGATTGTCGAACTCGACCCAGATGCTGGTCTCTCGATTGATAGGATCAAGCTCGGGGCTGACAAACGTAACAACGCCAGGAAATCGCGTTGGTTTGTCGCCAATCATGACAAACAAGTCTGCGGTTGCGTTCTCCAAGCTTGCTCCTTGTTTATCAGCCAAATCTTGGACCTTGACAAAGGCTTCGGCGCGCAGACGATTGAGTCGCAAAATACGTAGCACCGATTCGCCCGGCTCTACCCATTCACCGGGTTTTCGATAGACGTCGACCACGACACCTTCAAGCATCGACTTCAATTGATGCTGATCGACATGCAGTTTGGCCGCTTTGAGTTCCGCTTGCTTAAGATCGGCGTTGAATCCAGCAATCGCAATTTTCGATTTCGCCTGGGCAACGTCGACCTTTGCCGACTCAACGGCCAGCAACTGAGTCTGGCGAGCCTCTTCGGTAGCCAAGACTTTCAATCCAGCTAACCTGGTGTCAAACATCGCTTGGGCTGTTTCCAAACCGGCACGTTCAAAGGCGAGTCGCAAACTGTCCAACTCCGACTCAGAAACACTTGCGTTGAAGTTCGCTTTCGACTGTTTGGCGCGTTCATACTCATTCTTGGCAACGGCTTGATTCTTTTCGGCGGCTTGAGTACGCAGCAGGTTCTCAGCTTCCAGGCGAGCGGCTTGAAGCTCCAATTCCTGCTGCTTAGCCGCTTGCATTGCTTGTTTCAGTTTCTTTTCCGCCGCTTCTAGATCGAGGTGATTTTCGGCCAAATGCCGTGCGATGCTCGCTTGTGTTTCGGCCTGTTCGAGCGCGATAGCAGCCTGGCCATCCTGCTGTTTCGCCAAAATTTCGCCGACTCGTACGAACTCACCTTCGCGATGATAAACTTCTTCGATGAGCCCGGGTTTTAAGGCGGGCACATCCACCTCCTGAAACGACTTGATGAAAACGCGATCGACAACAACGACTGTCTTAACCGCATCGTTCTCATCCGCGGAACATCGATCGATGCAACAAAGCAATGCAACGGTGATACTCGTTGCAACGCGGCGATAAGTTTTCGGTGCCATCAGACGTTACCTAAAACCAAAAGGATCGTTGTAGAAAATCAGAAATCTCTCGGAACCAAATGCTGCCTAGGGAGCTCCACCCACAATCGACCTGGGCCACCACCATTGCCCCAGATCGCGTCACTTCGATCGATTCTTGCGAAAGATCAACCTTCGCAAAAACAATGGCTTTTTGAGCCGCATTGACCTGTGTCGTTTCCGAAATCGAACTTAGCGAAGAAACATAGCTCTTCGACGGATCGCTACGGACACGAAACTCGACCGAACAAGGCGCCCGTTGTTGCGATTCGAGAATATATCCGGCAACATCATCGGGAATCTCCAATTCAAGTTGCCAACCTACCTCAGGCTTGAAGACTTGGAATAGCTTCTGCCCATGAAAAACGGGCCGTTGTTCTAACGATTGCTCCATATCCCAGCCATCGACGATACCATCCAGTGGACTTCGAATGGTCAGCGATTCTTGATCCGCTTGAACAATCGCCAGTTGTTTGCGAACGCCGAGCAGTTGAATCTTCAAGTCCTCTTCTTCGGCTGATAGTCGAAGTGAATTCTCACTGGCGCGATCACTCCCTTGCTTCACCTTTGCCGACCTTACGGAAACCAGCTTGGCATCGAGCGTTTCCACTTGTCCCGTCAGTTCCTGCAATTCGAGCTCTAACTCGGGGCTGCGAATCTTCAAGAGTTGTTCATCTTGGGATATTGACTGGCCATTCCGAGCATACAGTTTTTCGATCACCCCGTCCCGCGTCGCAAAGATCGATCGCGAGGCTTTCGGTTGAAGCAAACCCTGGACAGTGAACCGCTGTCGCGATGGCACGAGAAACAGCGACGCAAACGTCAAGGCGATTACACCACCGACAAGCAAACTACGTCTCGTCAGCGTAGAAGACCGCCAAAGATCGGCGATTCTTACACTTGCGTTTTTTCGCTGTTCCAGTTTCTGAGCAAACGAGTCCAACGAATGCGCAATCAACGATTCGCGGTGCGAAGATCTCATCCCGTCTTGCTGAATCTGATATTCATCGCCGTGCCCAACGATCCGATCGCGGTCAAGCGTTGGCTGATTCGTATCGTCGAGCGTAAATTTCTCCAATACGATGATCCCCTCGTTCATCTCGCCCACAAGATTCGATGCTCGAAGGCGCAAACTTGTACCGAGAACCGAAATCTCGCGTGCCAACGTCGCTTGCAAAAGCTCGTCGACAACAGGCTTGATACCGGGTGAAAGTTCGAGGCCCTCGCCAACACGCAGGGTAAGCCACCCGCCGTTCAACGAGACGCCCT
>JANPLJ010000593.1:0-7837 GCA_031426475.1 Pirellulaceae bacterium
GCCGCATCGGGAAACACAAGTTGACGTTGCAAGTAGGATTGCATGTCGGGTCCGCTACCAAGCTGCCGATCCAATTCGATCCAGACTTTCGTTCCATCCGATGCCGCCTTGCCGTCGATCGAATATTCCAAAATCAAGTCTTCACTCGTTTCCGGCGAGTCGGCTCCGCCGGCTCGTTGGTACGAATAGTTGAAGATCGCTTTATTCGCACCGAGCAAATTGATCGGGACCGAGGCGATCGAATCGTTGGCCGAAGGCTGTCCGTTGAGCCGAGCTGACAATGTACCGCTCGGTTCCGCGATGCCAACGGTATCGATGGTGGCATTCGTGTTTAGTTGCCATCGAGCAGCAGCAAACGATCCCGTTTCAAAGTTCTCATCAAACGGAGTCGTCGTCGTAAAGCCAATGACCGGGTCCAAATCCTTCTTGATATTGCCGAACGTTGTCTGGCTCGAAGAAACGGTTTGGTTTGGCAAATCGAACGGGTCGCGATCATGAATTTCGATCGGCTCACCGGTGAATTGATCGGCCCCTGTGCCACCCAGAAGCTTATCGTAGTCATCGTTGCCGACAAGAATGTCGTTGCCATCGTTGCCGATCAGGAGATCGCGATCGGGATGCGTCGATGTCTCATGAGTCTGACCGCGAGCCGGTGGAGTAATCTTCAATGTGAATGGAGTCGTAAAGCCGGTCGCGATATGAATTCGGAGGAAATACGTTCCGGCTGGGACCGATCGCAACGAGATAGCTTCGACGTTTTGCTGAAGGAGTCGACCTGTTGAATCGACAAGATCAAGCCGCACGCCGTCGAGGAACGAGAGATTCGCATCGGCTACGCGGATGATGTTATCATTCAGTCCGTCGCCAAGCGTCGAGAATCGATACCACTTATCGAGCACACTCGCGGAAGCGGCGGCGACCGGGAACGACTCGGGAACACCCGATGCTCGATCGACCAAGTAAGCACCGCTTCCCGCGACCGATACATTTTCCAGAATCTCAAAGTTGGTCGGTAGGCTGACACGAAGCGCGTCGCTACCGACGATGTACAGCGTCCCCGCTGCAGTCGTTTGATCGAGGCTATTCGCATGTTTGGCCGCTAGGACAAGATCTTGAATGCGATCTCCGTTCAAATCGGCGACAAACGAGACAGGTCGACTCGAATCGTACTCGTAGTAGCTTACCCGCGTCGGCTTCGACGTGGGAATCGAAGCGATTCCCAGCGTTCCACTCGCATTCAGTCCCGTTGCGTCGAGAACCGCATCGCCGTTCGATTCTTTCAATCGATACCACGCGCGTAAACCGACTTCATCGCCTCGAAGGCCCTTGTTCGCTATCTCGCGTATCTCATCGGCCGAAAGGACTCGTTCATAGACACTCAGTTCCGACAAGGTGCCAGCCGCATTGGTCGTTGCAAAGGTCGATGCCGTCGTCTTCGCACGTCCCAAAACGACATCGTTGGCCGAAGCTCGAACGATACTGGCATTGATCGATGCCGTCCCGAGCAGCTTTCCA
Source organism: Pirellulaceae bacterium (assembly GCA_031426475.1). Lineage (GTDB taxonomy): Bacteria > Planctomycetota > Planctomycetia > Pirellulales > Pirellulaceae > JAIYDQ01. The sequence continues at coordinate 1,516 of JANPLJ010000593.1, forward strand.
TCCATGTATGCCGAAACCGAATTGTTGGCATCGCTCAACGTGACCGAGAAGAAGTGCGTCATCCCGTCAATCGCATTGGCGATCTGGAACAACGCCGTATTGGCCGCCCCGTTCTTGACTTGCAAGAATTGAACACCATTCTGATTGACGATCGACACGTCGAACGTATTCGGCGTGAATCCACTATCGCCGATGAGTCCAGCATTGATCAGCGTTTGATCGAGCGAATGCGTCGTCGAATAGGCAAACGTAGCCGTCAGTTCGGCCAATCCATCCACAACCGTATTTGGCAATTGCACCAAGTCGTCGATTCCATCCAATCGCAGGCCAGTCGTGCGAACATCGACATTTGGAACCGCCAGCGTTGATGCGGTCACTGGGAATTCGATGACCGCACCGCTCGGATAGCGATGAATATCATGGATCAAATGCGTTCGACGCTCGGTTTGAACGCCACGCGAATCGATTTCAAGTCGCGCGCCGGACCAAGAGACTTGCTCTCCGCTAATCGCTCCATCAGGACTGATCGAAGCCAACGTGACGAACTTCGCATTCGTCGGAATCGGGATGTCAAAGCTGATTCGCGAGTTCGTATCGAGGGCTGCTGGTAGAGCTCCTGAGAACGAGAAATTCCCCGAAGCGAACGAAACTGCGACCGGGACGCCGTTGACGTAGCCTTGAAGGACTCCGCTGGCTGTTCCAACGATAGCTACGGCGCGCACGCTGTGTACAGTCGGTCCCAGCGAATCGTTGATGCCAACTCGTTCTGCCACGAATCGCATTGTTTCGCTGGCAGACAAGTCACCGATCGTTCGAATTTCATCGAGATCGAAGGTAATGGCTGAATTCGCCGGGATGTTGATCCCTTCTTCGATTTCCAAGTTGTCTAAAACTTGGAACGATGACGCGGGATAATTCTTCGTCGAAATCGGCGTTGGAGTACCGGAAGGTCTCGCATCGTTGGTGACGAGACCAAGGAAAGCGTTGGACCAGCCCAAACCTGCAAAGTCAAAGTTGACCGGGCTGCTCGTTCCAAAGATCGCGAATGCCGTCGAGGCTCCACCGCTGACAATCCGATCAACACCCAGATCGGCGCTTCCAGCCGCGGCCGCGTAGACATCGGTCACCAGCGCTGGAGCAAGCTCTCCGGAAAGGTCATCAAAGAGGTTCCCCAGCGGAATCGAATGAGTTGGGCGTCCCGTAATGATCACTTCTCCGGTGCGATTGGTCCCCAAGTTTCCTGCCGAAACCGAAAGTTCATTCCCGGCGATTCGCCAATCGGGAAGACTAAAATTGAACGTCGCATTCACGTCGCCGCGATGAATCTGAACGGAATTGTCATCGATGAATCCAACTTCATCGAAGCCGTCGTTGTCGAGGTCGCCAAGGGCAACCGGAAAGATCGGCTGCACGTTGTTCGTGCTGATCTTGACGATGGTCGGGACTCCATCGATAAGACTCGTCAGAATAGGATTCGTGCTCGACAACTGCGGGATCACCGTTTCCGATCCCGTCACAGTCACCGGGTTATCGACTGTCAATTCCAACGTCCAACTGACAAAGGTTCCGTTGTCCAAGGCCGGGAAGATATCCTCCACGGTCAGATTCCACGTCCCATCAGGGTCCAAGCCATCCAAGCTCGATAGCGGATTGATCGGACGGAATGATCCGGTAAACGGAGCCGTCCCGGTAGTCAAACTGGCGAAAGCTTCATCGTCCAATTTGGTACTTACAAAGTTATCGCCCGAGCCACCTACTTGGGAAACCAAGATCGTGGTGATCGGTGATTTTGCCAGCGTCACTTTGACGTCCGAAGCTCGCGTATGATTGATGTTGACGATGATGTTGGCATCGATCACTCTCGCAGTTGCAGGATTCCCCGAAACAACGATCCCCGAAGTTCGCGACGTTGGTGATGCGCCAAACGTCTGATTGGGCGTCGCAGTCAACGTGACGACCGTCGGTGCGGCAAGACCAACTTCAGTTGCGTTATTGAGGCCGCTTACTTGCAGCGATACGCTTGGGCCACCATCCACCGTGACGAACTCAATCTTGTTTAACGCGCTGTTCTTGCGAGCAAAGACGCGATGATTCAATGCGGTAGCCGTGATCTCGGTGTTGATGGCGGCGACAAACGCATCAGCCGTCACCGACAAATCCAAGGGATCCACGATCCGATCGTCGACTTGCACGGTGATGTTGGCTGTTAGACTGTTCACGGATAGCTTGAGAGTACTGGCGAGACCCGTGTTCAACGGAGTGTTCGGGGCGGTGAAGATAGCAGGCGTCACCGAAACCGTGCTGACATCGGCGTCGGCATTACCAAATACCAAGTCTTCAATGCCATCACCGTTGATATCTCCCGCTGCAACGATCGGGAGTTTCGCATAGTTGAACGTCGTTCCAAAAGTTGGATTGCCATATTCGATGGTCGTCAGTCGATCAGAGACGAGCAAATTCGGCTTGGCTAGTGTGGGTCGAAAACCGTTGACGATGCTTCCCGAGAAGACGTATGCCATTCGATCGCCGTTGGCGGTTTTTCTCGCACCATATGTCGAAGTCGCTGTCACGAGGATTTCAGCTTGTGCGTCGCCTGTTAAATCGAGCATCTGAACGGCCGGAAGCTCGACCTCATTCAACTCGTTCTTCGGAATCGAGATGACCCGCGAGTCGATACCGTCCCCGTCTGAGTTCAACAAGGAACTGACAAACGAAGCATCCCAGTGTCGATCCCACGGTGCCGTTACGCCGTTCAGAATTCCGCTGGTCGGCGCCCCGAAGACGATCGTTATCAAGTAGTTACTTCCGGATTCGCGTACGAAAGCTAGATCGGTAATATCATTCTTGTTGACATCGCCGAACTTCGCAGCCGGACGTCCCAGTTCGCGATGGTCGATGACAACGTCTGCTAAATCAACCACGTTGTGCACGTCGTTCACTTGCATCGGACCGAAGAAGAGATAGCTTTGATCGACGTCGCTGGCGATGAAGTCTTCTCGACCATCACCATTAAAATCACCGACCGATCGCAACTCGGAGAGCTGAGAGCTTCGTTCTGGCCCTTGAATGATCTGCGCGTCGTTGACGAGGTTGGTGGGCGCGATCTTCGAACTTTCGTAAAGAGTGCGGATCTGATCGTCGGTTAAGACTTGATCGTAAAGCGCGACATCATCGAGGAAGTTCGCGAAAGGACTTCCACCCGCCGCTGCATTGCCAATCGCGATGAGGTTGCCTTCCAATCCCGCATTGGCTAGTCCTACAAATTTTCCATCTAAGAAATAGCGAAGGCCAGTCGCCGCTTGAACGACCGTCATGTGATGCCAACCGGTTGCGAGGTTCGCTGCCACCAGATCGAATCCGCTATCCGCGATCGACGGGAATGAGGTGCGAGCGGTTAAATCCGATGTCGAGGCGGGAATCATCGCAAAAGCTTCTTGGCCTGCCCCCGCGAAGATCATGTTTTCGGCGCTGTCGCTATACAGGCCGTTGAACCAAGCGCTGAACGTCCACGTCGAACCGAGATTCGATCCGTTAACGCCAGGAATGGTAAAGACGGAATTCGATAGCTCGAAGAACGCAACTTGTCCGCGTTCCAGATCGAACTCGGGTGCGACGTCGGTGTTGATCGAATGGACGCCCGAACCGGATACATCGAGTCCAATGTTCGAAGTGTTGGAAAAATCGTAGAAGATAGCGGGGGCCGGAAGCGATAGATTCACGCCCGGTCGCTTAGCTGTCGGCAGACTGGAAAAAGGTGCTGCCAAATCGTACACGTAGGCTTCGGTCAAAGCGCCTGCCGGGAAGCCAACCGGAATGCTAAAGTTTGCTGGGACTTTTCCGGTCGTATCGGACGTCGACGCGAGATTGCCATGAAGCGTATCGGCACCCGTTCCGCCGACCAGTTCATCATCGCCGAGATTACCGACGAGATAGTCATCCCCGCTGCCACCGACAATCGTATCGGTGTACGGACCGCCGAACAACACATCGTTCCCTTCGCCACCATCGATCGACAACGTCGCCAGAATCGCGTTCTGCTCAAGGTCGCCTCGATCGAATCCCCACTGATCCCAACCCGATTTGAAATTCACGTTCGGCCCCAGCCCAAAACTGTAAATTACTTCATTCTGCGTCAAAGCCCGATTGTAGATTCGGAACTCATTGTAGGACGCATCCGTCACATTTTCCGATGCGTTCTTCGAACGGCCGAGCCAGTTGTTGTCAGCCGTCAGGTCCGAAATCTTTGCCGTCGTCTCAAACGAGCCAGCCAAAACCCCATTTTTGTAAACTCTGACTATAGTCGCACCGGCAGTACCGGCTCCTTCGTCGATCGTAAACGCGAGGTGGACTTCAGTATTCAAGCTCAGCGGCTGCATGGTGTTGTTCAATACGCCCGCCACGCTGCTCGCTTTCACCCATTCGACACGATCGGTGCTGGGATTCGTCCCTTGCGTCCAAGCTGCCATGAGATAGTTGCTGGTCGTTCCGAAATCGAAGATTCGCGAGAAATTTTGAACGCTGCCGGGAGTTGCCCAAAGTTCTAAGGTTGCGTCCGTGTTCCCAACCAGGATGTTGTCCGGCAACTCGACGTAGTCCGATGTGGTATTCGCTCCACCAAAAAGTCGAACCGAACCACCGATCAACTGATGACCGCCGAGCCCCGACGAGGTACCTGACCCCGATGTATCGATCAGTGTTGCGTGAGCACCGCCGATGGAATCGGTCAGCGTTGTTCCCGAGGTTTCGCTGAAACTGTAACGATGGGCTAGGTCGGTGACCATGAGCGGCATGAATTGAAATCCGCCATCTGCATGAAAGACGTCATCGCCGCGACCGGTAGTGACTTTGGACCGTTCGACGTCGCGTGTTTGGAAGAAACTATAAGTTTGCTCGTAAACTCCGATACCGTTGCCATCTGTCGCCGTCCTAAAGGATTGCTTGCCAATATCCCAAACCAGACTTGTCAGCTCGTATCGGTGCAGCCCGGTGTTATATTGGATCGCGGCGAAATCGGGGACGTCGAAGCCACGACGTTCGACGTCGCCACCGAGATAGAGCACTCGGTCTTGTCCATCGCCGCCGATCAATTGATCGCTATACGTCGGCAAGAACGTCTTGGATGACGGATCGAATTCACTGTTCGGTTGCCTGCCGAGCAACGGGAGTCGATCCGGAACGATTTGGAACGTATCGTTCCCTTTCCCACCAAAGATCAAGTCGCTGGCTTGCCGATCATCGCCACCGGTTAAGACGTCGCTTCCATCCTGCCCGAAGATCCAGTCTTCACCTGCACCACCCCGGAGTATGTCGTCGCCTGTACCGCCCAAAATCACATCCTGGCGAGTCGACGAATCATTGCGAATTCCCAAATCGATCTTCGGAATGGCCGCCAACGCCGATGAGTTCGTAGTGCCGCTCAAATTGAATCGCAAACTATAGGTTGTCGGAACCAGATTCGGCGTCATTACTTTTACTAAGTAGGTCGTGCCAGCCGTCAAGCCGTTGAGCGCCATGCTGCTTGTACTTCCCGCAGGCGTTCCGGTTCGAATCGGTGAACCTGGATTGTTTGGATTGCTCCCTTGGATGTAAAGCTCCAATCCCAGTCCGTCGACAGGCGAACCGCTGGCAAGCTGAAGAATCGAGCTAGAAACTGTATTCGCTGCGAAGGTGACTCGATACCAATCGACATCGCCTGGGTTGTCCATGGTCAAGCTATTGAATTCCAACCCGTCGGCGGTTGCCAACGTTCCGTCGAAGGCTCTGAACTGACCGCCAGTGGACGAGGCCAGCGTGTATGCCTGAGCCGGAATATCGTTTCTGCCTTTGAAGAGCGAGCCACTCGAACTTTCTGACTTGTCGACCAAGATGGCGTTGCCTGTCAGAATCTCGATCCTATCATCGCCCGCTCCGCCATCGACCCAGACCGATTTTTGCACGGTCGGCCCCACGGTGACTTGGTCGTTGCCTCCCAATGCATCGATCAAGACAACTTGGAAGTCGCCTTCCGGTGGAATCAAGTTCGAGAGGAGCGAAGCATTCAACGAATCGATCGTCGCTTGCGAGATCTTGGAAAGTTCACTTTCGCGAGATTCGGCGTTCGAGTTCGCAATCAGCTCGTCGACGCGGAACTTCAAATTTTCCGCGTCCCATACCAAGTTGCCGTTGGGATCGGTCGCGTTGAAATCGAGTCGAACTTGCGCGGCAAAACTAAAATTGCCGTTGTTGTTCGTCAGACGAGTGATCAAGTGATGATCGGATAGCAAACCAGGCTCGGTAACAAAATTCACATCGATCTGATCGTCGGCATTCGACCCGCCGACGT